>JBKPAS010000007.1:0-2514 GCA_046744265.1 Actinomycetota bacterium | reverse complement strand
GTGCAGGTGCCCGAGCGCCACGTATTGCGCCGAGCCGGGGAACGCGGTCGCCGGCACCCAGTAGTCGAACACGGTGTGGGCGCCCCGCTCCCCCCCGCCGAGCACGCCGCCCATGACCATGAGGTGGGCGACGACGAGGTTGACGGTGTCGGCCCGGAACCCGGCCGTGAGCGCGGCGGCGATGCGGCCGATGCGGTCGGCATACACGGCGTGGGCGTCGGCCGCGTCGCCGGACAGGAGCAGGTCGGCGGTCACCACGTAGCGCTGCGACGGGAACGGGACCAGCGCGACCAGCGCCGTCTCGCCGTCGACCGCCAGCTCGAGCACACCGCCGTCGCCGGGCGGCCGGATCGAAGACGCGAGGTGGATGCCGCTGGCTTGCGACAGCGGCGCCACCGCCCCGAGCCGCTGCGCCGAGTCGTGGTTCCCGGCGACGACGACGACCGGCCGTCGACCGGCGGCCAGGTCGAGCAGCGCCCGGTAGACGACGCGCTCGGCCTCGGGCGTCGGCGCGGCCGTGTCGAACAGGTCGCCGGCCACGACCACCAAGTCGACGGATTCGGACTCGGCGATCGCGGCGATCTCGGCCAGCACCGCCTGGTGCTCGTCGGCCCGCGACCGCCCCCGGATCGCCTTCCCGACGTGCCAGTCGGAGGTGTGCAGCAGCCTCACGGCCGCCTCCCTCCGCCAACCTGCCCCCGAAACCGTCGTCGGCACGACGACTTCGGGGGCGAGAACGGACGGCGGCCGCTCACGGCGGGAACCCCACGAACGGGTCGGCCGGGGCCGCCGTGTGGCCGTTGGAGCCATGACCGTTGCCGGTCTCGCCGGACCCGCCAGGACCGCCGGACCCGCCCACACCGCCGGGCGCCGCGCCGGCGGGCAACGCCGCCTCGCTGGCCCGCGTCGCCCACGCCGGGAACGGGAACTGCACGACGAGCGGCACCGGCAGCTCGGGCTGACTGACGAGCATCGTCCCCGGCTTGACGATCGTCGCCCGCTGGCGCTGCACCGGCGGCAGGAACCCGTACTCGCCCCGGGCCGCCTCGGCCGAGTCGAGCCGCCCGACGACCCTGATCGCCGAGTTGGCGACGATGCGCCGCTCGACCTCGCTGGCCGTCTGCTGGGCGCCGATGAGGATGATGCCCAGCGACCGCCCCCGCTCGGCCACGTCGAGCAGGATCTCCTTGATCGGGCTCGACCCCTCGCGGGGCGCGTACATGTTGAGCTCGTCGAGCACGACGAACTGCAGGGGCCGGGCCTGACCCGACCGCTCCTTGCGGTCGAATGCCCGGCGCAGCACCACGCCGACCACGAACCGCTTGGCCCGGTCGTTGAGGTTGTGCAGGTCGACCACCGTGACCTGCGCCCGGTCGAGCACGACCTGGTGGCCCTCGGGCCGCGCCACGTCAGCCCGGATCAGGTGGCGCACGTAGCGCCGGGCGCCGTGCAGCCGCCGCAGGAAGGCGTTGATCGTGCCGGCGCCGATGGCCCGCCCGCCCCACTGGTCGGGCCCGTCGAGGTCGACCTTGTCGTCCACCAGCTCGACGAGCTCGTCGAACGTGCGGACGACCCAGCCGTCGATGCTCACCCCGCCGTCGGCCACCGGCTCGGCGTGGCGCGCCAGCTTGGCCGTCACGTTGTGGACCACCATCGTGTACTGCTGGCGGTCGTCCTCGGCGTCGGCGAACAGGAACGGCAGCAGCTCGTCTTTGCAGAACTGCTCGATCGTCCAGAAGAACGACGTGACGTCGCGCTGGCGCGAGGCCACGTCGGGGCTGGCGTTGGGGTCGTCGCGCACCGGCGGGGCGAACATCGCCACCGACCCGAACGCCCCGGCCGGCAGCCCCAGCGCGGCGTAGCGGGCGGCCTGGTCGTCGCGCATCTCGACGTTCGGGTGGTCGAGGAACAGCAGGTCTTCACCCTTGACGTTGAAGATCAGCGCCTTGGTGTTGGCCGCGTCGGCGCCCAGCACGCCCGAGGTGAACAGGCTGTAGAGCAGGAACGTGGCGTAGGTGGTCTTGGTCGCCACCCCCGACACGCCGCTGATGTTGACGTGGGCGCCCCGGCTGCCGTCGAGGAACTCGAGGTTGAGGAAGAACGGCTCGTCGTCGCGGGACAGGCCCGCCGGCAGCCGGTTGCGCATCTGCGAGAACAGCAGCGCCTCTTCGCGGTCGCCCCCGACCGCCTTGCGGACCGGCTCGCCCGGCAGCGGCGGGACGAAGATCTCGGGCTCGAACCGGGTCGCCAGCACCTGGGCCGCCTCGCTCACCTGGGCGGGCAGGACGCCGTCGGCCACGAGGAACACGTCGGAATCCATGCGGGCGCCCTCGTGCCGGGCCCGCACCTGCGAGACCACGCCCGAGATGCGCAGCCGCTGGCCGTCGGGCAGCGCCCGGTCGACCACGACGACGTCGTCGAGCTGCAGGTACGCGCCCTCGCCGACCCCGACCCAGAACTCGAGCGGGGTCGCGTGCTCGGTGCCGATGACCCGCCCGACCACGGGAGACCCGT
>JBKPAS010000090.1:0-11355 GCA_046744265.1 Actinomycetota bacterium | reverse complement strand
GCAGTGGGACGAGTCGGTCGACATCTGGGACGACGCCGTCGACCACCGGGCGCTCGGGCGGCCGTTCGACGCCGAGGGCACGCCCAAGCGGCGGCTCGACCTGGTCGACGCCGGCGTGTCGGTCGGGCTGGCGCACGACCGGCGGTCGGCCCGGCTCGCCGGTGTCGAGCCCACCGGCCACTCGGTGGGGAACGACGCCTTCGGCGGCTACCCGGGCGACCTGTTCCTCGCCGGTGGCACCCGGCCGCCCCACGAGCTGGTCACCGACGTCGACCGGGGCCTGCTGGTCACCGACTTCTGGTACAACCGCGTGCTCGACCCCAAGACCCAGGTGGTGACCGGCCTGACCCGCAACGGCCTGTTCCTCGTCGAGGATGGGGCCATCGCCGGGGCGGTGCAGAACATGCGCTTCACGCAGTCGATCGTCGCCGCGTTCGGGCCGGGCCGGGTGCGGGGCCTGGCCAACGACGGCCAGCTGGCCGGCGGCGTGGAGGGCGACAGGGCCATGCACGTCCCCACCGTCCACCTCGCCGCCTGGTCGTTCACGGGCAACGCCCGCGGCTGACATCGTTCTCGCCCCCGAAGTCGGCGTGTGCACGACGTCTTCGGGGGCGAGAACGGGTACCCGCCGTCAGGACGGCAGCGGCAGGTCGGCCACCCGGCGGGCCAGGCCCGCCACGTGGGTGCGCCAGGCGTCGAGCGCCGTCGGGCGGAACTGGCCGAGCGCCGTCGGGATCGTCTGCGTCACCACCAGCCGGGCCCCGCCCGCGCCCGGCGACAGCTCCCACCGGACCCGCCCGGCCGGGTCGCCCTGGGCCGGCCAGCGGTAGTCGAGCAGGGCCGGCGGGTCGACGGTGACGACCGGACCGGCCGGGATGGCGTCGGTCACGAACGCCTCGGGCGGGCGGGCGCCGACCGCGACCTCGTGCCCGCCGGCCAGCAGCGACCACACGGCCTCGACCGGCCGGACGAGCTGGCGCTCGAACCGCACGACCCAGCCGTCGCTGGTGCGACGCACCATGCCCTGGTCGAGGCCGAACTGCTCGACGAACCGCTCGTGCCGGTCGGCCCAGCCCGCCATGCCCTCGGGCAGGTCGTCGGGGGACACGCCCTCTGGGGTGTCGGGGCCGGCGTGCTCGCCGTGGAGCCGCAGCTCGAGCACGTCGAGGCAGCCGGTCCACCCGCTGGCGAAGCTGGCGGCGCCGTAGCGGTCGTCGAACGTGTGGGTCAGGGTCAGCAGGCAGCCGTCGCCCTCGGGGTGCAGCTCCCACCGCAGGTGATCGGCGTCCCACGTGTAGGCGATGAGGCGCGGCGGATCGAGGTCGGTGATCTCGCCGTCCATGGTCGGGTACTCGGGGCTGAGATCGAGGAACCGGACCTTCCCGCCGGGCGCCAGGTCGAGCTCGACCTTCGAGGGGAACCAGTGGCCCAGTTCGGACGGATCGGTCAGGGCCCGCCAGACCTTCTCCACCGGGTGGCGGAGGTGCCGCTCCATGTGCAGGACGTTGCGCCCGTCGTCGGTCGTGAGGGTCACGTTCACGTTCATCGCTCGTCCTTCCCGTCGGGGGTGTCGGGGCTCGGTGGGTCGTCGGGCATGGCGTCGAGGTGCCGCTCGAGGGCGTCGAGCCGGGCGGTCCAGAAGGCGCGGTAGGGCTGGAGCCACATGTCCATCTCCATGAGTGGATCGGCGCGGAGCTCGTACCAGCGCCGCTGCTTGTCCTGCCGGACCGTGACCAGCCCGGCCTCGCGCAGCACCCGTAGGTGCTTGGACGTGCCCGGCTGGCTGAGGCCCAGCCGCTCGGTGAGCTCGCCCACGGCGTGGGGCCGCTCGAGCAGAAGGTCGAGCACCTTGCGCCGGGTCGGTTCGGCCAGCACCTCGAATGTCGATGCCACACCAGGTATATAACTACAAATGAATATGACGGGTCAAGGCATGTATCTTGATTGTCACACCTGGCCAGTAGCATCGGCGGCATGCCAAACGACATGAAAGACCTCGTGGTGGGCGAAGACGGGCGAGCCCGATGCGGCTGGGCGGGCAGCGACCCGGCCTACGTCGCCTACCACGACGACGAGTGGGGCCGTCCGCTGCGCGACGACCGGCGGCTGTTCGAGCTGATGTGCCTCGAGGCGTTCCAGTCCGGGCTGTCGTGGGCGCTGATCCTGCGCAAGCGCGACGGGTTCCGGGCTGCGTTCGACGGGTTCGAGCCCGAGAAGGTGGCGGCCTACGGCGAGGCCGACGTCGCCCGGTTGCTGGGCGACGAGCGCATCGTCCGCAACCGGGCCAAGGTCGAGGCGTCGATCGCCAACGCTCGGGCCGTGGCCGCGTTGCACGACACCGGCGAGACGTTGGTCGACGTGCTCTGGGCGCACGCGCCCGACCGGCGGGCCCAGCGGCTGGCGACGCTCGCCGAGGTGCCGAGCACCTCGGCCGAGTCGAAAGCCATGGCCAAAGACCTGCGGGCCCGGGGCTTCCGGTTCGTCGGCCCGGTCGTGGCCTATGCGTTCATGCAGGCGGCCGGCCTGGTCGACGACCACCTCGACGGTTGCTGGGTGCCGGCGACCGAGGCCTGAGCGCGCTGGCCGGCTACCAGAGCTGGTCGGTGTACGTGTCGGTGCCGGGGATCGTCGGGAGGAAGGGCGACGCCCACCGCACCACGCCCGCGCCCGAGGCCGCCACCTCGTCCGAGTAGGCTCGGGCCTGCGACCACCAGGCGCCTGGCTCGTCGTCGGCGAGCCACAGCTGCAGCTCGCGGGTCTCGAGCCCCTCCGTGCCCGGCTGGGTGACCGGTGCGTCGGCGGGCAGGGGCACGGCCGAGAACGAGAGCACGAGCGCCACCGGCGACCCGCCAGCCAGCGCCGCGGTCGGCCGGGGCGGTGCGTCCGACCCCGAACGCTCGACGATCACCGCGCCGAGCCCCCGGAACGGGTGGTCGAGCGCCAGCTCGGGCGGCACGCCGTCGGCGTCCCGTGCCTCGGCGCCCCGGTACATGTACAGCAGGGTGTGGATGTGGTCGCGCTCGGCGAACATGCGCCCGTTGCGGTGCAGCCAATGCACCTGGCGCACCGACCAGTCGACGTTCTCCTCGAACCGGCCCTTCAGTACCCAGTAGGTGGCCAGGTAGGTGCCCAGCTGGTCGTCGCCGAACAGGGGGCCGGCGTCGCTGGTGATGCGCTGGGCCTTGAGGTCGCGGGTCGCCACCCACCGCCGGCCGGAGAAGTACCAGGGCCCGATCATGCACCCGGCGTAGAAGTGGTCGCGCTCGTACCAGCGGTTGTAGGCGATCTCCTGGCCCCGGTGCGGCTCGACCAGCGTGAACAGCGCGCTGCCCAGCTCGATCTCGCCCCCCAGGTCGGAATCGGTCGTGGCCTGGTCTTCCGTGGTCGTCATTCGGTGATCCCCCAACGCTCGAGGCCGAAGGCCGTGATGGCGTTCCCCCGTATCAGCTTGTACGTCTCGCGCTGGTCGAGCCCGGCTTGGGCGCAGATGTCGGCCGCCACCTTCTTCGAGTGCGGGAACGTCGAGTCCGCGTGCGGGTAGTCGGTCTCGAAGCAGATCTGGTCGATGCCGACCGAGTCGCGGTTTCGCAGGCCGGTCTCGTCGTCGAAGATGCAGCCGTAGATGCGGCCGGCGATGTAGCTCGACGGCGGGTTCGGCAGCGAGGTGCCGAAGCTGTTCGAGCTGCGCTCGGCCCAGAGCTTGTCGGCCCGCTCGATCACGTACGGCATCCAGCCGACCTGCCCCTCCGAGTAGGCGATCTTCATCGCCGGGAACCGCTCGAGCGTGCCCGAGAAGATGTAGTCGAGCATCGAGCCCATGGCGTTCTGGAACGTCAGCGTCGACGACACGATGAACGGCGCGTCGGGCGAGGTGGCCGGCATGCGGGACGACGACCCGATGTGCATGCACACCATGGTCTGGGTGTCCTGGCAGGCGGCGAAGAACGGGTTCCAGTGGCCCGAGTGGATCGACGGGAGGCCGAGCGGGTGGGGGTTCTCCGAGAACGCCACCGCGTGGCTGCCGCGGTCGGCACACCGGAGGACCTCCGCGGCGGCGAGCTCGGCGTCCCACAGCGGGATCATTGTCAGGGGAATGAGCCGACCCTGCCCCTCGCCCCCGCACCACTCCTCGATCATCCAGTCGTTGTAGGCCTGCACGCAGAGCAGCGCGAGCTCGGGGTCGCCGCCCTCGCGCTTGACGCCCTGCTCGTAGAACGTCTGCCCGCAGAACCGGGGCAGCGTGTTGGGGAAGCAGATCGACGCCTCGACGTGGTTGGCGTCCATGTCGGCCAGCCGCTCCTTCTGCTTCCAGCAGCCGGGGCGGATGTCGTCGAACGTCGTCGGCGTCACGTCGAGCTCGTCGAACCCGACGGCGGCCGACAGCTTGGGGAAGGGGTAGACGAGGTCGTCGTAGAGCCACCAGTCGCACGGCTCGCCGCCCTCGACCCCCTTCTCGTAGGTGAAGTTGCCGCCCTTGAAGTCGAATCTGGCCGTGTCGCGCTCGACACGCGGCCCCCGATCGCGATGGCGCGCGGGCAGCCGGTTGGTCCACAGATCGGGCGGCTCCACGACGTGGTCGTCGACGGAGATGATCTTGGGGATCTCGATCTCGGCGCTCTCGCTCATCCCACCCTCCTGGCGACGGCGAACAGGCAGCAAATCTGACAGTACGTCAGATACCCTCGGGAAGCCACCCCGTCCCGGCCGGGCCGGAGCGGGGCCGGTTTGCCCAAAATTAGAACACGTTTCTAACCTGATCGACGATACCGACTGATGAGGGACGAGGTGGATGCGATGCTGATAGGCGGCGATCGTGCATCCGGCGAGCGGGGGACCTACGAGGTCGTCAACCCGGCCACCGAGGAGGTGGTGGGCCTGGCGCCCGAGGCCTCGGTCGACCAGGTGCGGGCGGCCGCCGCGGCCGCCGCCCAGGCGTTCCCGGCCTGGAGCCGCACGACCCCCGACGAGCGGGCCGCGCTGCTCGCCAAGCTCGCCGAGCTCCTCACCGAGTGGTCCGACCGCCTGGTGCCGCTGGTGCAGGCCGAGACCGGCGCCACCATGCGGGTGGCCCGCACCATGCAGGTGCCCCAGACCATCGACCGCTTCCGCCGCTACGTGCGGGGCGCGGCCGAGTCGACCGCCGTGCCGCTGCCGCCCGCCGAGATGCCATCCACCCCGCTGGCCGCCGGCATGCTGCTCGGCGCCGTGGTCGAGCGCCGGCCGGTCGGCGTCGTCGCCTGCATCACGCCCTACAACTTCCCGCTGGTCAACATGGCTGGCAAGATCGGCCCGGCCCTGGCCATGGGCAACACCGTGGTGGTCAAGCCGGCGCCGCAGGACCCGCTGGCGGTGCTTCGGTTCGCCGACGCGGTCGTCGAGGCCGGGTTCCCGCCCGGCGTGATCAACATCGTGACCGGCAGCGGGGCCGACGTGGGCGAGGTGCTCGTCACCTCGCCCGACGTCGACATGGTCAGCTTCACCGGCTCGACCTCGGTCGGCCGGCGCATCGGCGAGGCCGCCGGGCGCGACATGAAGCGGCTGCTGCTCGAGCTCGGCGGCAAGGGCGTGGCGCTCGTCTTCGACGACGCCGACGTGAAGACCGCCGTCGCCGCCATCTCGAGCGTCTGGGCGTTCCACTCGGGCCAGATCTGCACGGCGCCCACCCGGGTCATCGCCCAGCGGGGCATCTACGACCAGCTCGTCGGCGGGCTCCAGGCCGCGGCTGGCCACATGAAGGTCGGCGACCCGCTGGCGGAGGACACGATCGTCGGGCCGGTCATCTCGGCGGTCCACCGCGACCGGGTCGAGTCGTACGTCCGCTCCGGCGTCGAGGAGGGCGGCAACCTGCTGGCCGGCGGCGAGCGCCCGGACGTCGACCGGGGCTTCTACGTGGCCCCCACGCTGATCGCCGACTGCAAGCCCGACATGCGGGTCGTGCGCGAGGAGATCTTCGGCCCGGTCATCGTCGCGCTGCCGTTCGACAGCGAGGACGAGGGCGTCGAGCTGGCCAACGGCACCGACTTCGGCCTCAACGACTACGTCTTCACCGGGGACTCGGCCCGCGGCGTGCGGGTCGCCCGCCAGCTGCGCACCGGCAGCGTGGCCATCAACACCGTCCAGCAGAGCCAGGAGGCCGCGTTCGGCGGCTTCAAGTTCTCGGGCGTCGGGCGTGACCGGGGCACCTTCGGCCTCCACGCCTACAGCGAGATCCAGTCGATCGTCTGGCCCGGCTGATGAGTACTGATTGCGCGGAGGGCGCAACGCCAAGCGAGCTGAAGTTGTCGACGAACGTGCCAGCAGGCGCAATCAGTACTCACTGACCAGAGGGGGGAGCAACGATGCAAGGGATCGTCTGGAAGGGAGAGCTCGAGGTCCGCGACGACGTCGGCGTGCGCGACCCCGGCCCGGGGGAGCTGCGGGTCCGCGTCACCCACGCCGGCCTGTGCCACAGCGACGTGTCGGTGCTGGACGGAACCATCCCGTGGCCGACCCCCTCGGTGCTCGGCCACGAGGGCGCCGGCGTCGTCGAGGAGGTCGGCGTCGGCGTCACCAAGGTGGCAGTCGGCGACCACGTGGTGCTCAGCACCGTGAAGAACTGCGGCCGGTGCGACGCCTGCGACCGGGGCCAGCCGACCCACTGCCGCGACACGTTCGGCAAGCTCCACCAGCCGTTCACGGTGGCCGGCGAGGCCGCCTACGCGTTCGCCGCCCTCGGCGTGTTCACCGAGCAGGTCGTCGTGTCCGAGACCCAGGCGGTCGTCATCGAGCCCGACATCCCGCTCAGCGTGGCCTGCCTGGTCGGCTGCGCGGTGGTCACGGGGACGGGCGCGGTGCTCAACCGGGCCAAGGTCCAGCCGGGCCAGACGGTCGTGGTCATCGGCGCCGGCGGCATCGGCCAGTCGGTCATCCAGGCGGCGCGCATCGCCGCGGCCGGCCGCATCGTCGTCGTCGACGCCAACCCCGACAAGGAGGCCGTGTCCCGCCAGTTCGGCGCCCACGAGTTCGTCGACGCCAGCGCGGTCGACGACACGGTGGCGGCGATCAAGGACCAGGGCCTGCCCAACGGCGTCGACCACGTCTTCGAGTGCGTCGGCCACCCGGCCCTCATCCGCCAGGGCATCGACCTGCTCGATTGGGGCGGCACGCTCACGCTGCTGGGCGTGCCCAAGCTCGGCACCGAGGCCAGCTTCGTCGTCAGCGACCTGTACAACGACAAGTCGATCCTCGGCTGCCGGTACGGGGCGACCCGGCCGCACCACGACATCCCGCTGCTGATGTCGCTCTACAAGGACGGCCGCCTGCTGCTCGACGAGATGGTCAGCCAGGTGTACCCACTCGACCGCATCGGCGACGCCCTCGAGGACCTGCACCACGGGAAGCTCAACCGGGGCGTCCTGGCGATCACCGGCTGAACGCCCGACCGGTTAGGGCGGGTTACGGCAGGGCGGCGGCTACAAAGGTGGCGTGACGCGGGCACCGGCACCACCCAGCTTCAACTTCGCCGACGTGTGGGAGATGGCCGCCGCCGCCGTCGGCGAGCGCATCGCGCTGGTCGTGGGCGAACGGCGCTCGACGTACGCGCAACTCGAGGAGCGGGCCAACCGGCTCGCGCACTGGCTGGCCGGCCGGGGCGTCGGCCCCGGCGACCACGTGGCCCTCTACCTCGAGAACTGCCCCGAGTACATCGAGGCGATGCTGGCCGCGTTCAAGCTGCGGGCCGTGCCCATCAACGTGAACCACCGCTACGTGGCCGACGAGCTGCGCTACCTGCTCGACGACAGCGACTCGGTGGCGGTCGTGACCCAGCCGTCGCTGGTGCCGCGGGTCTCGGCGGTGGCGGCGGACGCGCCCGACGTCCGCTTCACGCTCGCGACCGGCGACGAGTACGAGGAGGCGCTCGCTGGCGGGTCGCCCGAGCGGCCGGACGTCGAGCGCAGCGATGGCGACCACTACGTCATCTACACCGGCGGCACCACCGGCATGCCCAAGGGCGTCGTGTGGCGTCACGACGACGCGTTCTACGCCTGCATGGGCGGAGGCGACCCGCAGCACATGCTGGGCCCCGTGGCGACGCCCGACGAGCTGCCCGACCGCATCAACGAGCACCCGTTCTGCTACATGCCGCTGGCGCCGATGATGCACGCCGCCGCCCAGTGGACGTCGTTCTCGCGCTTCTTCGCCGGCGACAAGGTCGTGCTGCCCGCCGGCTCGCTCGACCCGGTCGGCGTCTGGCGCACGATCGGGGCCGAGGGCGTCAACGGGCTCACGGTCGTGGGCGACGCCGTGGCCCGGCCGCTGCTGGACGAGTGGGACCGGTCGGGCCCCTACGACGTGTCGCCGCTGGTCGTGTTCTCGAACGGCGGGGCGCCGATGTCGTCGGCCACCCGCGAGCGCGTGCTGGCGCGGCTGCCCCGCGTCTTCCTGGTCGACGGCTTCGGCTCGTCCGAGGCCGGGACGCAGGGCTCGACCCGGGTCACCGCCGGCGACGTCGCTCACGGCGCCGGGCTCGCCACGTTCGACGACCCGGTCAAGCCGACGATCGTCGTTCGGCCCGACGGCCGCCGGGTCACCCCCGGGTCGGGCGAGGTGGGCAGCGTGCTGGCCGGCGGGCGGCTGCCGCTCGGCTACCACAACGACCCGGCGAAGTCCGCCGAGGTGTTCCTCGAGCGCGACGGCGAGCGGTGGCTGATCACCGGCGACATGGCCGCGGTCGCGTCCGACGGGTCGATCGAGCTGCGGGGACGGGGCTCGGGCACGATCAACACGGGCGGCGAGAAGGTGTTCCCCGAGGAGGTCGAGGGTGTGCTGCGGGCCCACCCCGACGTCTACGACTGCCTGGTCGTGGGCGTGCCCGACGACCGGTGGGGCAGCGCGGTCGCCGCGGTCGTCGCGCCGGTGTCCGGCGCCGAGCCGACGCTCGACGGACTGGCCGAGCACTGCAAGCAGCGCATGGCGGGGTACAAGGCGCCGAAGCGCCTGGTGCTCGTCGACGAGGTCGTCCGCTCGCCGTCGGGCAAGGCCGACTACCGCTGGGCGCAGGCCACGGCCGAGAAGGCCCTCGACTGACGGACGACCAGCGGTCGATCACGGCAGGTAACAGAGGGCCCGCCACTCGCCCGTGCGGGGCCACGAGCAGAGGGTGCCGGCGGCACGCAGCAGCCACGCCAGGATGCCGTCGAGCTCGCCGGCGGCGGTCGTCGTGGGGGCGACGACGACCAGGCCGCGCTTGGGATGGTCCTGCAGGATCCGCCAGCCCTCGGGCACCGGCGCTCCCCACTCGGCCAGCAGCCGGGCCGCCTTCGGGCCCTCGCCGTGCTGGATCCCGACCGTGGACGGCTCGCGGCGCTGGGCCGGCATCCAGGTGCCGAGCGGCACGGTCGGGCCCCGGCTCGTGAAGATCGAGCCGAGCGGCGACCGCGGGGCCGGCGCGTCGTCGGGATCGACGTCGAGCCCGGGCGACAGGTTGACCCATCCTCGCCCCTCGGACGCCATCGCGACCATGCGCTCGACGACGGGCTCTCGCCGGTCCTCGTGGAACTCGAGCACGAGCGGGTCCGTGGCCATGGACGATCACCGTACGCGGTGGGTCGTAGGCTGCCGACATGCAGCTCAGCCAGGCCATCCGTGAGGCGCTCGAGCACCAGATCTTCGAGCACGAGCCGGGGCAGGCCGCGCTGTCGCTGCGCGACGGGGTGAACGAGCACGGTCCCGAGGCCGTGGCCGGGGGGCTGCTCGACGCGGCCGCCATCGCGCTGCGGCGCATGGTGGCCGAGACCGACGAGGCGTTCGACCACGGCGAGCTACTCGAGCGGCTGGCGTTCGACGGCGCCGTGCCGGCCGACAACGTCGACGTGCTGGGCCGCATGCTGGTGCTGGCGGCGGCCACGGCGGGCGGCATCCGGCCGTCCGTGGACGACGCCGTGGCCGACCTCGGGGCCGAGCGGGTGCTGTTCGGCGCCTGGCTGGCCGCGCTGGCCACCATCCGCGTCGTCGCCATGAACCTCGAGCGCACCGAGGCCGACGTCACCGAGGAGGTCCTCGGCGCGCTCGGTGTGCTTTGAGGCTGTGCCGAAGGCGCAGCCGGGGCCCAGCGGCCCGGCGCCGGAGGCGCCAAGAGCGGAGATAACGCGTCGTTTGACCTCTCGGCGGCGAGAGCCGCCGAGAAAACGACCGTGAGTTGTCCGTGCGCCTCACGAAATTCGCGGCTCCCGGGCGGCGGCCCGTACTATCTGACGTAGCGTCAGATTTGGACATCCCACGCGGATGAGCGGAGGAGAGGCATGGGGCTGCTCGACGGCAAGGTCGCGATCGTCACGGGAGCGGGGCACGGCATCGGCCGCGGACACGCCCTCGAGCTGGCGAAGCAGGGCGCCAAGGTGCTGGTGAACGACCTGGGCGGCTCGGTGACCGGCGAGGGCTCGTCGAAGGACGCCGACCTCACGGTCAAGCTCGTCGAGGCGCGCGGCGGCGTGGCGGCGGCCAACTACGAGGACGTCGCCGACTACGAGGGCGCCGGCCGGATGGTCGCCCACGCGGTCGACACGTGGGGCCGGCTGGACATCCTGGTCAACAACGCCGGCATCGTCCGTGACGCAGCGATCTGGAACATGACCGAGGAGAACTTCGACGCCGTCATGCGCGTCCACGTCAAGGGCACGTGGAGCCCGTGCCACTGGGCCGCCCGCCACTGGCGTGACCGGTCGAAGGCGGGCGAGACGGTCACCGGCCGCATCATCAACACCGTCTCGGGGGCGGGGCTGGTCGGCAACTTCGGCCAGACCAACTACGCCACCGCCAAGGCGGCGATCGCCGGCCTGACGCAGACGCTGAGCCTCGAGCTGTACCGGCTGGGGGTGACCGTCAACGCCGTCGGGCCGGCCGGGGCGACCCGCATCACCGCCACCATGCCGGGGGCCCCGGCCGTGGTCGAGCCCGACGACGTGCCCGAGCACGAGTGGAACCCGATGGACCCGTCGGTGTCGTCCCCGCTGGTGGCGTGGCTGGCGTCCGACCAGGCCCAGCACGTGACCGGCCAGGTCATCAGGGCCGTGGCCGGGAACATCATCTGGATGCGGGGCTGGACCGACGGCCCGACCGTCAACAACGGTGGCAAGCGGTGGGACGCCACGGGCCTCGGCACCGTGCTCAACACCGACGTCTTCGGCACCCGGGCGCCCGGGTTGAGGTACTGACGTACTGATCTCAGCGCCGCCGGGCTGGGGCTACTGTGCCGCCGATGGCGGCATGGGACCGGCTCGCCGCTGACCCGACGTACCTGCGCCGGGTCCAGTACCGCGACAGCTCGCGGCTGGCCGCCCGCGCTCAGCTCCACGTCAAGTACGGCACGGCGCGGGC
>JBKPAS010000127.1:0-2944 GCA_046744265.1 Actinomycetota bacterium | reverse complement strand
GCGATCGTCGCGGCGAGGCTGTAGCGCTCGGCGTCCGAGCCGGCCTTGAGCCGCACCTGCAGGGTCGGCGCCCCGCCGTTGAGCGCGGCGTCGGCGAGCTCCAGCGAGTCGACCAGCACGTGCAGCCGCCCGAGCCGCTCGGCGACGCCAGCCCCGACCGCACGGCCGGACCCAACGGCCCCACCGGCGCGGCCATCCCCACCGGGCCCGCCCGCCACCGAGCCGTTCCCCACGCTCGACATCACGGCGCCCCCTGGCGCACCCGCACGTCCCGGTCCCGCAGGTCTCGGTCCCCCACGTCCCGTTCCCGGTCCCGCACGGTCGGCGACTCCAGGTACACGTCGCCGCCGGACGCCACGAACTCGGCCGACTTCTCCTCCATCCCCAGCTCCACGGCGTCGGACGCCGAGACGCCGTGGGCCGCCGCGTACTCGCGCACCTGCTCGGTGATCGCCATCGAGCAGAACTTCGGCCCGCACATCGAGCAGAAGTGGGCGGTCTTGGCGGGCTCGGCGGGCAGGGTCTCGTCGTGGTAGGCCCGGGCGGTGTCGGGGTCGAGGGCCAAGTCGAACTGATCCTGCCACCGGAACTCGAACCGGGCCTTCGACAGCGCGTCGTCCCACACCTGGGCCTGCGGGTGGCCCTTGGCCACGTCGGCGGCGTGCGCCGCGATCTTGTAGGCGATCACGCCCTGCTTGACGTCGTCGCGGTCGGGCAGACCGAGGTGCTCCTTCGGCGTGACGTAGCAGAGCATCGCCGTGCCGAACCACCCGATCATCGCTGCCCCGATCGCCGAGGTGATGTGGTCGTAGCCGGGGGCGACGTCGGTGGCCAGCGGGCCGAGCGTGTAGAAGGGCGCCTCGCTGCACAGCTGCTGCTGCAGCTCGACGTTCTCCTTGATCTTGTGCATCGGCACGTGGCCGGGCCCCTCGATCATGACCTGCACGTCGTGCGCCCAGGCCCGATCGGTCAGCTCACCCAGCGTCCGCAGCTCGGCGAACTGCGCCTCGTCGTTGGCGTCGGCGATCGACCCGGGCCGCAGCCCGTCGCCCAGCGAGAACGCCACGTCGTAGGCGGCGAAGATCTCGCACAGCTCGTCGAAGTGGGTGTAGAGGAAGTTCTCCTCGTGGTGGGCCAGGCACCAGGCGGCCAGGATCGACCCGCCGCGCGACACGATGCCGGTCGTCCGGTCCACGGTCAGCGGCACGTACCGCAGCAGCACGCCGGCGTGGATCGTCATGTAGTCGACCCCCTGCTCGGCCTGCTCGATGACCGTGTCGCGGAAGACCTCCCAGGTCAGGTCCTCGGGGGTGCCGTCGACCTTCTCCAGCGCCTGGTAGATCGGGACGGTCCCGATGGGGACCGGGCTGTTGCGGATGATCCACTCGCGGGTCGTGTGGATGTCGCGCCCCGTCGACAGGTCCATCACCGTGTCGGCGCCCCACCGGGTCGCCCACGTCAGCTTCGAGACCTCCTCGGCGGCCGACGAGGTCACGGCTGAGGTGCCGATGTTGGCGTTGATCTTGGTGAGGAACCGCGACCCGATGACCATCGGCTCGGACTCGGGGTGGTTGACGTTCGCCGGCAGGATCGCCCGCCCCCGGGCGACCTCGTCCCGCACGAACGACGGGTCCAGGCCCTCGCGCAGCGCCACGAACTCCATCTCGGGCGTGATCTCGCCCCGCCGGGCGTAGTGGAGCTGGGTCACGCACCGCTCCGGCGCCGCCCGGAGCCGGGGGGCGTCGGCCGCCGCGCCCGGGAACGGCTCGGCGGCGGACCGCCCCACCCGGAACGAGGCCCGACCGTCGTCGCGCAGCGTAGCCGTCCGCCCGGTGTAGTGCTCGACGTCGCCCCGCTCGTGGATCCAACGGGCGCGCAGCGGCGCCAGGCCGTCGCGCGGCTCGCCGCCGGGGCCGCTCGTGTCGTACAGCCGGACCGGCTCGTTGGGCGGCTCGAGCGCGACCTCGCAGGCGGGGACCTGCAGGTCGGGTCGGCTCCCCGTCACATAGGTCTTGCGACGGATGCCCATGGCGCATCACTCCCTTCGCCGGCATTACCCGGATCAGGTTCGGCGGTCGGCGCCCCGGCCCGTCAGCCTGCGCCCTCTCAGCCCGTTCTTCGAGCTCCCGCGTGGTCTGTTGTCGACGTCACCGTACCGCCACCGCTCGCGTTGTGCGCCGGAGAAGCGAATTCCCAGTGGCCGTCAGGTGGCCGACGCGCCAGGGTTGGCCGATGACCGGCACCGATGCCACGTCCGTGTCCGCCGCCCGGGGAGGTCGGCGGGTCGAGCTGCCCTCCCCTGCGGATCTGTCCGCCGCCCGCCGGCTGGTCGCGGAGCACCTGCCCCCGACGCCCGTCGTGCCCGTCCGCCTCCCCGGCGTCGACGGGGAGGTGCTGCTCAAGCTCGAGACGATGCAGCCCACCGGGTCGTTCAAGGTGCGAGGCGCGCTGGTGGCCCTCACGGCCTACGGCGGCGGGGACCGGCCGGTCGTCACCGCGTCGGCCGGCAACCACGGCCTGGGCGTGGCGTTCGCCGCCCAGCGGCTCGGGGTCCGGGCGACGGTGGTGGTGCCGGCGACGGCGTCGCCGGCCAAGGTCGAGGCGCTGCGGGCCATGGACGTCGAGCTCGTCCTGCATGGTGACGACTACGAGGCGTCCGAGCGGCACGCCCTGGCGCTGGCCGAAGACGGAGCGGTGTTCGTCTCGCCCTACAACGACAGGTACGTCATCGCCGGCCAGTCGACCGTGGCCGCCGAGGTCGTCGACCAGGTCGGTCCGGACGTCACGCTCGTCGTCCCGGTGGGCGGCGGCGGGCTGATCGCCGGCACCGCCCTCGGGCTCGCCAGCGGCGACGCCGGGGCCAGCGTCGGCGGCGGCGAGGCCGGTGGCCGGACCGCCGGGGTGGCCGAGGCCGGCGGCCACGCCCGCCCAGCCACCACACGGA
>JBKPAS010000096.1:0-9747 GCA_046744265.1 Actinomycetota bacterium | reverse complement strand
GGGCCACCTCGCCGGGCCGGTGGCGCAGCGAGACCGTGGCCAGCGGGCTGGTACCCGTGCCGGTCGGTGCCAGCTCGACCACCTTGACGCCGTCGTTGAGCACGGCGTGGCGCAGCCGCAGGAACAGGACCGGCAGCTCCTCCTTGGCGTCGCCGCTGAGCAGCAGGACGGTCCCGCCGGGGCGGCAGGCGTCGTCGATCGTGGCCCGGGGCAGGCCGAGGATCACCTCGGGCGCCAGCCCGTCGCCCAGCTGGGCGTCGACGTTGTCGGACCCGATGACGCCCTTGACCAGCTTGGTCCAGGCGTAGGCCGACTCGTTGGTGAGGCGGGCGCCGCCCAGCACGGCCAGTCCCCGGGGCCCGCTGCGGTCGAGGCCCTCCTTGATGGCGGTCGCGGCCCGGCGCGTGGCGTCGGACCAGGTCGCCGGCTTGAGCAGCAGGCCCTCGTCCCGCAGCAGCGGCTGGCCCAGGCGCTCGTCGGAGTTGACGGCCTCGAAGTCGAACCGGCCCTTGTCGCACAGCCAGCCCCAGTTGACGGGGTCGACGTCCGCGCCCTGGTAGCGCAGCACCTTGTTGCGGCTCGACTGGATGACGACCCGGCAGCCGACCGAGCAGCTCGTGCAGGTCGACTCGGTCTGCTCGAGGTCCCAGGGGCGGGCCTTGAACCGATAGGGCGTGGCGGTCAGCGCCCCCACCGGGCAGATCTGCACGGTGTTGCCGCTGAAGTAGCTGGCGAACGGGTCGCCGGGGAACGTGTTGACCTGGGTCTCGTTGCCCCGGTCGATGAAGCTGATGAGCGGGTCGCCGGCGACCTCCTTGGCGAACCGGGTGCAGCGGTCGCACAGGATGCAGCGCTCGCGGTCGAGCAGCACCAGGTCGCTGACGGGGATCGGCTTCTCGAAGTGCCGCTTCTCCTCGACGAACCGGCTCTCGCCCGGCCCGTAGGACATGGTCTGGTCCTGCAGCGGGCACTCGCCGCCCTTGTCGCACACCGGGCAGTCGAGCGGGTGGTTGGCGAGCAGGAACTCGAGCACGCCCTCCTGCGCCTTCTTGGTGACCGCGGACTCGGTGCTGACCACCATCTCGGGGGCACACTCGATCATGCACGAGGGCTGCAGCGCCGGGCCCCGCCCGGTGTCGATCTCGACGATGCACATGCGGCACATGCCCACCGGCCGCATGCGCCGGTGGTAGCAGAACCGGGGGATGTAGACGCCGTTGCGCTCGGCGGCCTCGATGACGAGCTCGCCCTTGCGGGCCTCGACCTCGCGACCGTCGATCGTGACCTTCAGGCCGTCGTCGCTGACGTTCTGGCCGACGTCGCTCATGAGGGCGCTCCAACGGCGTCGGGGGTCGACAGGTAGGCCTTGCCCTGGACGGGGACGGTGACCTCACCGCCGCCGCAGTACGCGAAGAACTCGTCGCGGAAACGCAGGATCGCCGAGGCGATCGGCGAGACCGCGGACGGGCCGAGCGGGCAGATCGTCGTCTGCTTGGGCGGCCACGTGATCTGCGGGCTGATGTTGTCGCAGATGTCGAGCAGCTTGTCGACGTCCTGGGGCCGGCCCCGGCCGTCGAGCATGCGCCGCAGGATCTTCTCGAGCCAGCTCGTGCCCTCGCGGCACGGCGTGCACTTCCCGCACGACTCGCGGGCGAAGAACCGCACGACCCGCCAGGCGGCCTTGACCACGTCGGTCGTCTCGTCCATCACGACGATCGCGCCCGAGCCGAGCATCGACCCGGCGGCGCCCACGGCCCCGGCCTCGAGCGGCAGCGACAGGTGCTCCCCGAAGAACCACGGGGCCGACGCCCCGCCGGGGATGAACGCCTTGAGCTTGTTGTCGTCCCTGATGCCGTCGCCGTACTCGGGCGAGTACAGCAGGTCGCGGAACGTGGTCTTGCCGAACTCGACCTCGAACACGCCCGGGTTGTTCACGTGGCCCGAGACCGCGAACAGGCGGGTCCCCAGGCTGCGCTCGGCGCCCAGGGCGGCGAAGGCGGCGCCGCCGTTGGCGACGATCCACGGGAGGTTGGACAGGGTCTCGACGTTGTTGACGACGGTCGGCTGCATGTACAGGCCCTTGGCTGCCGGGAAGTACGGCGGCTTGAGCCGGGGCATGCCTCGCATGCCCTCGAGCGACTCGATGAGCGCCGTCTCCTCCCCCACGATGTAGGCGCCGGCGCCCCAGTGGAGGATCACGTCGACCGAGAAGTCGGTGCCGAAGATGCCCGTGCCGATGAGCCCGGCGTCGTAGGCATCGTTGAGCGCCTGGGCGATGCGCTCCTGCGCCAGGGCCATCTCGCCCCGGACGTACAGGAAGGCCTGGCTGGCACCGATGGCGTAGCAGGCGATGAGCACGCCCTCGATGAGCTGGTGGGGGTCCCGCTCCATCAAGATGCGGTCCTTGTACGTGCCCGGCTCGGACTCGTCGCCGTTGACCACCAGGTAGCGGGGGAACACGCCCGGCGGGCAGAAGCCCCACTTGACGCCGGCCGGGAACCCGGCGCCGCCGCGGCCGAGCAGGCTGGCGGCCTTGACCTCCTCGGACACCTCGTTGGGCGTCATGGTGGTCACGGCCTTGCGTAGGGCGTCGTAGCCGCCGGACTTGCGGTAGGCGTCGAGCGTGTAGCCGTCGTCGACGTCCCAGCGCGACGAGACGATGCGGGGGATGTCGCTCATTGACCGCCGCCTTTCCCGTCGCCGCCTTCGGCGTTGCGGGCCAGCCACACCGGCTCGGCGCCGTCGTCGGGGAGTGCCACGCCGGCCCGCCGGTCGTCGGGGATGCGCTGGCGGATGCGGCTCAGCGTGCCGTGCCGGGGCACGTCGTCGGCCTTGCGGCCCGCCCGCAGGTCGTCGATGAGGACGTCGGCGTCGCCGGGCGACACCCGGTGGAAGTACCGGTAGTTGACCTGCAGGCACGGGGCCTCGGTGCAGGCGGCGATGCACTCGACGTCTTCCAGCGTGAACTTGCCGTCGGTCGTCGTGTTGCCGGCCTTGATGCCCAGCTTGCGTTCGAGCGCATGCAGCAGGTCCTCGCCGCCCATCAGCAGGCACGAGATGTTGGTGCACACGTTGACGACGTACTCGCCGACCGGCTCGCGCTTGAACATCTCGTAGAACGAGGCGGTGCCGAGGACCTCGGCCGGCGTGATGCCGACGATCTCGGCGATGTGCTCCATGGCCTCGTCGGTGAGGTAGCCGTCCTGCTCCTGCGCCATGTGCAGCAGCGGGATCAGCGCCGAGCGGGGCCGCGGGTAGCGCCCCACGATCTCCGTCGCCAGCGCCACGTTGTCGGCCGTCAGCCGGCTCACCGGTCCACCTCGCCCATGATGGGATCCACCGAGGAGATCACCGCGACCGCGTCGGCGATCAGCCCGCCCCGCAGCATGTGGGGCATGGCCTGGAGGTTCACGAACGACGGGCCCCGGATGTGCATGCGGTAGGGCACCGCACCGCCGTCGGACACCATGTAGCAACCCAGCTCGCCCCGCGGGCTCTCGACGGCCCCGTACACCTCGCCGGCCGGCACCTTGAAGCCCTCGGTGAAGATCTTGAAGTGGTGGATCAGGGCCTCCATCGACTCGTCGATGCGGGCCCGGGGCGGCGGGGTGACCTTGCGGTCCTGGATGCGGTAGTCGCCGGGCGGCATCTTCTCGAGGATCTGCCGGACGATCGAGATCGACTCGCGCACCTCGTTGAGGCGGATCGCGTAGCGGTCGAACGAGTCACCGTAGCTGCCGACGACGACACCGAAATCGACCTCGTCGTAGTAGAGGTACGGCATCTCCTTGCGGAGGTCCCACGGCAGGCCCGTCGACCGCAGGATCGGCCCGGTGGCGCCGAGCGCCAGGGCCTCCTCGGTCGTGATGACGCCGACGCCCTGCAGGCGCTCGCGCCAGATGGGCTGGCCGGTCATCAGCGTGTCGTACTCCTCGAGGCGGGGCGACACGAGGTCGAGCACCCGCAGCACGGCGTCGCGCCAGCCGTCGGGGAGGTCGGCGGCCACGCCCCCGGGCCGGATGAAGTTGTGGTTCATCCGCAGGCCCGTGATCATCTCGAGCAGCCGCAGCGTCTCTTCCCGCTCGCGCCAGCCGTAGATCATCATCGACACCGCGCCGAGGTCCATGCCGTTGGTGGCGAGGAACAGCAGGTGCGACGACATGCGGTTCAGCTCGCACAGCAGCATGCGGATCCACTGGGCCCGGGGCGGGATGTCGCCGTCGATGCCGAGCAACGTCTCGGTGGCCAACGAGAAGACCAGCTCGTTGAACAGCGGCGACGCGTAGTCCATGCGGGTGACGTTCGTCGGGCCCTGCAGGTAGGTGAGCGTCTCGCCGGTCTTCTCCATGCCGGTGTGCAGGTAGCCGATGATCGGCTTGGTCCGCAGCACCGTCTCGCCCTCGAGCTCGAGCATGAGCCGCAGCACGCCGTGCGTGGACGGGTGCACCGGGCCCATGTTGATGATCATCGTGCTGGCGTCGTCGTCGGCGACCTCGTCGGCCAGGGCCGCCGCCTCGGTCTCGGACATGCGCAGCACCGAGCCGATCTCGCGCAGGACCTCGCGCGCGTCGGCCCCCGAGCGCGGCCCCATCTCCTGCGAGCCCTCGGACGTCTCGGCGACGGGGAGCTGGGAGGCGGGGGTGATCTCGGACGTGGTCGCCATGTCGGTCACCTCGCGTTCTGCACGCCCTTGAACTGGACGGGGATCGCGCCGACCGGATGGTCCTTGCGGAGCGGGTAGCCGTCCCAGTCCTCGGGCATGAGGATGCGGGTCAGGTCGGGGTGGCCCTCGAACCGGATGCCGAACATGTCGAACGCCTCGCGCTCGAGCGCCTCGGTGCCCGGGTGGACCTCGAACAGCGACGGGCACGTCGGGTCGCCCTCGGGCACCTGAACCCGCAGGCGCAAGCGCTCGCGGGTCCGCAGCGAGAGCAGGCTGACGACGACCTCGAAGCGCTCGGGCTCGACGCAGGGCGGCAGCTGGCGGGGCACGTCGTAGGTCAGGTAGTCGACCGCGGTCACGTCGACGCAGACGAGGAAGCCCTCGTCGTCGCGCAGGCGGCGGACCAGGTCGACGAGCTCGTCGCGGGACGGGTGCAGCACGGCCTGCCCCCGGCTCTCGCTGTAGAGGATGTCGTAGCGGGTCGGCGCCTCGAGGCCGCTCTCGGCGGGCGGCGCCTCGACCTCGGGCGTCTCGACCTCGGGGGTCTCGGACGCGTCGGGCGTGTCCGGCGCCTCTGCCCCAGCGTCGTTGCTGGTGTCGGACATGGTCAGCGGTGCCCCGCGACGGACACGGCAGCCGGTGCGGGCTGGCCGTCGCGCTGGGCCACCGGCACGCCCGCGCCCCGGCCGGTCGCCTGCCGGCGGCGCAGCAGCTCGCCCGACTCGATGAGCTCGTGCACGGTGTTGATGCTGTGGATCAGCGTCTCGGGGCCCGGCGGGCAGCCCGGGGCGTACACGTCGACCGGCACGATCTCGTCGACGCCCTGGACCAGCGCGTAGTTGTTGAACATGCCGCCCGAGCTGGCGCACACGCCCATCGAGATGACCCACTTGGGCTCCATCATCTGGTCGTGGATCTGGCGCAGCACCGGGGCCATCTTCTGCGACACGCGGCCGGCGACGATCATGAGGTCGGCCTGCCGGGGCGATCCGCGGAACACCTCCATGCCGAACCGGGCCAGGTCGTAATGGGCACCGCCGGCGCCCATCATCTCGAGGGCGCAGCAGGCCAGGCCGAACGTCACCGGCCAGAACGACCGGCGCCGGGCCCAGCGGACGACGTCCTCGACGCGGCCCGTGAGCACGTTGTGGTCGAGGCCCTCGAGCCCCTTGGACATGTCCCAGCCCACTACGCGGCGACCTCCTTGCCCGGCTCGGGCTCGGGCTCGCGGCCCTCGAGCCCGACGCGCCGGACCGTCGTCGCGGCGGTCCGCTCGGCCGACACCATCGGCGACTGCCGGCGGGCGCGGTGCAGCGGGCCCCAGTCGAGGGCGCCGTTGCTGATCAGGTACACGAAGCTCACGAAGACGGCCACGGCGAAGATCAGCACCTCGACCAGGCCGAACACGCCCAGGTCGCGGTACCGGACGGCCCACGGGTACAGGAAGATGATCTCGATGTCGAAGACGATGAAGATCATCGCCACGAGGTAGAAGCGCACGGGGAAGCGCTCGGGCGTCTCGCGCGACGGGATGATGCCGCACTCGTAGGGGGCTCGCTTCGCCAGCGTCGGGCGCTTGGGCGACACGAGCCGCGACATCACCAGGCTGATCCCCGCGAACGCCACGGCCAGCACGATCAAGGCCACGATGGGGAGGTATTGGCCCATGGCTACTCGCTTCCGGTGGTGGCCGGCAGTGGCGCGGAACGGTGCTCGGCCACCAGCTGGTCGCGCTTGTGCAACATCACGCAGAGCAGCCCGAACATCGTGCCGGAGCCCAGCGTAATCCTAGCGGCCGGCGGGCGCCGCTGGGCCAGGTCACGCTCGAGCACCACGGAGATGACCTCGGCGTTCGGGTCGGGCCGCGGCGTGGGCGGCGGCTGGCCGGCGACCTCCTCCTGGGGGATCGCGGGCTGGAGCTGGATCACCGCGTAGTGCGCCGGGTGGAAGATGCGCACGGTGTTGGTGATGCGGTTGCTCACCCGGTCCCACGTGCCGTCGCCCGCCTCGGGCTTGCCGCCGGTCTCGAAGGCGTAGAGGTAGACGTAGGTGTCGCTCGTGCTCAGCCCGGCGACGTTCCCGTCGGCCAGGTAGGCGTCGATAATGGTCTGGGCCTCACCCCGGGCGGCGTCGCCCTCGGGCAGCAGCTTCCACTCGTGCAGCCGGTCCTGGTCGCGGTCGGTGATCTGCTCGACCTGCTCGGGCGTCATGCGCTTGAGGTCGGCGGTCGGCGGCAGGCCCGTGGTGTCGATGTCGCGGGCCTCGTCGAGCGCGGCGTGGGTCAGGTCGCCGTGGTTGACCTCCTCGATCTCCCACGCCGCCAGCCGGCCACCGGGCCCGTTGCCCGGCGGGTAGAACCACCAGATCATCCCGTGGATGGTCATCCAGCCGAACAGCGCCGCGAGGGCGATCATGAAGCCGAGGCGCTGGCCCAGGTTCGTCGACAGCAGCAGGAACACCGAGCCGCCCAGCACCACGACGCCGACGAGGACCACGAGGATGCCACGGATCTGGGGGTCCCAGGCGATGCCCGCCAGGGTGTGGGTCATCATCGGCCGCCCTCCGGGGTGTTGCTGGTGGTCGAGGCGGCCGGGAGGCTGGACTCGTAGCGGGCGATCGCGTGGAGCATGTCCTGCGTCAGCATCCCGTCTTTCTCGACGTCCTCGGTGTTGGGGTTGTCACCGAAGCCGGGCATCTTGCCGCTGCCGATGCCGTTGCGGCCGTACTGCTCGCCGTCGGTCGTGCCGGTCGAGATGAACGAGGCCAGCTCGGACACCGAGACGAACTGCCGGGGGACCAGGCCGCCGGTCAGGTTGGGGCCGAGGGCGCCCGAGCCGTCGGGGAAGCCCGCGTAGTCGCTGATGTCGGCGTCGGCCGGCTCCATCTGGTCGGTCACGATCGACCAGCCGCGCGTGTGGCAGCGGGCGCAGGCGTAGGCGCCGCCGGCGAAGCCGGTCTCCCGCCCCAGGTTGAACAGGGTGCGCCCGACCTCGGGGTCGTCGTAGTCGATGCGGGAGAGGGCGGCGTCGATCTTGTCGGAGTCGCTCTCGCCCTCTTCCAGCAGGCCGAGCTCGGTCGCCAGCTCGATCTGGGCGTTGCGCTGGGCCTCCTCCGGCGAGAGCTGGATCGAGTCGAAGTAGGTGATCAGGTTGTCGATCTGCTGCTCGTTGAGCGGGCCCTTGTTGACCGCGGCGCCCCAGCCCACCATCGGCGAGTAGGGCCGGCCGTAGTTGATGATGAACTTCACCTCGTCGCGGGTGAAGCGCAGCAGGACCGTGTTCAGCGCCGGCGCCCGCCACTGCACCGAGGCCACGAACTGATGGTTGGGGTCGAGGATGGTGTAGGGGGCCACGCCACCCTTGCCCTCGGGGCCGTGGCAGTTCTGGCACTGCGACCCCGTCTCGTAGCGCTCGGCGCCCCGGGCGGCGAACGTGCGGTTGTAGCCCTCGACGGCGCCCGACTGCCGGCTCGGCTCGCCGAGCCAGTAGATCGGCAGGCCGACGGACACGATGACCAGCAGGAGCAGCGCCCACCGCAGCGTGCGGTTGAGCTTGGTGGTCTCGAGCTGGTCGTCGCTCAGGTAGGGCTTGCGGTTGGGCGCCAGCTCGATCTCGGAGCCGACCTCGGGCCGGGCCGCCCGGATGTTGGCGAAGATGTAGACGATCGCGCCGACGCCCACGATCACGGCGATGATGGCGCCGACGGTGGTGACCGTGCTGGCCGCGAGCACGGTCATCTCGCTCACAGAGGTGGACATCAGTGCGCGCTGCCTCCGGTCACGCAGTGGGGGCCCTCGGCCTCCTGGCCCGTGGTGTTCGTGCCGATCGGCGGGCCGAGGATGACCGTGCCGGTGTCGACGGTGAGGTTGTCGCCGTCGACGGTCATGGCGAACCGGTCCATGCCCCGGGGGGCCGGGCCACCCTTCTTCTCCCCCACGTGGTTGTACTGCGAGCCGTGGCACGGGCACTCGAACCACTGCGACGTCTCGCACTGCGGCACCCGGCAGCCGAGGTGCGGGCACTTCTGGTAGAGGGCGAGCACGCCACTCTCCATGCCGGCGAGCTCGGGCGGCGAGTAGACGGACTCGGCCTTCGTCAGCGCTTCCTCGGGGTAGGGCACGACCCACATGCGGCCCTGGGGGTAGTAGGCGAAGCCGTTCCCGTCCTGGATGGCCTGCTTGATGTCCTCGAGGCTGCCGACCTTGATCTCGGAGCCGAAGCCGCCCTTGTTGCTCGGCCACAGGAACGCGAGGGACGCGGCCCCGAAGCCCGACAGCCCGAAGCCGAAGATGGTGACGATCGTGCGGTTGAAGAACTGCCGGCGGGTGATGCCGAGGGTCTCGTCGTCGGGCGGGACCCACGTGACCGGCGGCTCGGCCGGCTCGACGGGCTCGAGCTCGGCCCGCCGGGCGGCGACGGCCGCCAGCTCGACCTCGCGGCCGGTGACGGGGACGGCCTCGTCCTCGGGCGGCGCGACGGTCCCCCGGTCGCGGTGGCGAGCGTCGCGGTCGAGCGTGCCCGTGGCCAGGCCGGTGTCGCGCCGGCGGGCCGAGGCGAACAGCAGCAGGCCGGCGAGGACGACGAGGAGCGGGACGGCGATGGCGAGGATGGTGACGGTGCTCATGGCGCAGCCTGTTCGGTCACAGGTCGAAGAACAGCCCGGCGTTCCAGGGGAACACGAAGTTCTGGCCCTCGCCCCGGAAGAAGGACCCGATCATCACCAGCACGGTCCAGAACATGAGGAACATGGTGAACAGCACGATGGCGTACTTGCGGTCCTCGGGCTTGTGGGACGGGTTGCGGTCGACGTATGGCGCCAGGATCAGCCCGACGAGGCCGATGCCCGGGATCATCACGCCGGCGACCATCGGGTGGAACATGGTCAGCAGCTCTTGCAGGCCGAGGAAGTACCAGGGTGCCTTCGACGGGTTCGGCGTCTGGTTGGGGTTGGCCAGCTCGAGCAGCGGGGCGTTGACGAAGACCGAGAAGATGAGCGTGAAGGCCAGGACGGCCAGAGCGGCCACGAACTCGATGCTCAGCAGGTGCGGCCAGACGTGCACCTTGTCTTGGGGGACGGCCTTGACG
>JBKPAS010000014.1:0-4286 GCA_046744265.1 Actinomycetota bacterium | reverse complement strand
CGACAACTCGGTCGACGAGGCCATGGCCGGCTACTGCACGCGCATCGACGTGACCCTGCTGGCCGACGGCGGGTGCCGGGTGGTCGACAACGGCCGCGGCATCCCCACCGACATCAACCCGGTCCACAAGATCTCGGGCGTCGAGATCGCCCTCACCAAGCTGCACGGGGGCGGCAAGTTCGGCGGCGACGGCTACAAGGTCTCGGGGGGCCTCCACGGTGTCGGCGTGTCGGTCGTCAACGCCCTGGCCGCCAAGCTGGTCGTCGAGGTCGACCGCAAGGGCAAGCGCTACGCCATGACGTTCGTCGACGGCGGCCAGCCCAAGGGCAAGCTGCGGGTGGTCGGCGAGGCGCCCCGCAACGGCTCGCGCGAGCCGCGCACGGGCACGACGGTGACGTTCTGGCCCGACGGCAGCATCTTCGAGACGACCGAGTTCTCGGCCCGCACGATCCTCGAGCGCCTGCAGATGATGGCGTTCCTCAACAAGGGCCTCGAGATCCGCTTCAAGGACGAGCGGCCGGGCCACGACAACGAGCAGGTCGTGTACCGCTATGCGGGCGGCATCGTCGACTTTGTCAAGCACGTCAACAAGACGAAAGACAGCCTCTTCACCAAGGTCGGCTACTACGCGGACAGCGACGCGGGCGCCGAGGTCGAGGTCGCGTTCCAGTGGAACACGGGCTACAACACCGACGGCATCCACGCCTTCGCCAACGGCATCAACACGATCGAGGGCGGCACCCACGTCGAGGGGTTCAAGGCGGCGCTGACCTCCGCGGTCAACAAATACGCCCGCAACAAGAGCCTCCTCAAGGAGAAAGACCCGAACCTGCAGGGCGAAGACATCCGCGAGGGCATCACCGCCGTCATCTCGGTCCGCCTGCGCGACCCCCAGTTCGAAGGTCAGACAAAGGCCAAGCTCGGCAACACCAGCATCAAGACGCTGGTGCAGAAGGCGACAAATGAGAAGCTCGGCGACTGGTTCGAAGAGAACCCCACCGAGGCCAACAAGATCGTCAAGAAGGCGATCGCCGCCGCCCAGGCGCGGGCCGCGGCGAAGAAGGCGCGCGACGTCATCCGGTCCAAGACGCTGCTCGACGGCGCCGGCATGCCCGACAAGCTGAAGGACTGCTCGTCGAAGAACCGCGAGGAGCGCGAGCTGTTCATCGTCGAGGGCGATTCCGCCGGCGGTTCGGCCGTGCAGGCCCGCAACCCGGCGACGCAGGCGATCCTGCCGATCCGCGGCAAGATCCTCAACGTCGAGCGGGCCCGCGTCGACCGCATGCTGAAGAACACCGAGATCCAGACGCTCATCTCGGCCATCGGCGCCGGCCTCGGCGACGAGTTCGAGATCGAGAAGCGGCGCTACGACAAGCTCTGCATCCTCACCGATGCCGACGTCGACGGCGCCCACATCCGCACGCTGCTGCTCACGTTCTTCTTCAGGCAGATGAAGGCGCTGGTCGAGAACGGCCATGTCTACATCTGCGAGCCGCCGCTGTACTCCACCGAGGTGGCCAAGGAGAAGGTCTACCTGAAAGACGATGCGGCGAAGGCCCAGTTCCTGGCCGAGCACCCCAACCACAAGAAGGACTTCGCTCGACTCAAGGGCCTCGGCGAGATGGACTACCACGAGCTGCAGGTCACGACGATGGACCCCGGCCATCGCACGCTGCTGCAGGTGAACGTCGAGCAGGCGGCGCTGGCCGACGAGATCCTCTCGGTCCTCATGGGTGAGGACGTCGAGAGCCGCAAGCACTTCATCCAGACGAACGCGAAGGACGTTCGCTTCATCGACATCTGACATGGCAGACGATCCGAATCCCCCCGCAGACGCCAACGGAGACGCCGACGGCGAGGGCGGTGGCCGCTTGGCGGTCGAGCCCATCGAGATCCAGGAGGAGATGGAGCGCTCCTTCCTCGACTACGCCATGTCGGTCATCACGGCCCGGGCCCTGCCCGACGTCCGTGACGGCCTGAAGCCGGTCCATCGCCGCATCCTCTGGGGCATGCTCGACATCGGCGCCCGCCCCGACCGCAGCCACATGAAGTGCGCCCGCGTCACGGGCGACGTCATGGGCCGCTACCACCCCCACGGCGAGGGCGGCATCTACGACGCCCTGGTCCGCATGGCGCAGGACTTCTCGCTGCGGCACCCGCTCATCGACGGGCACGGCAACTTCGGCTCGCCCGACTTCGGTCCCGCCGCCAGCCGGTACACCGAGTGCCGGCTCGACGCCCTGGCCATGCAGATGCTGGCCGACATCGACGAAGACACGGTCGACTTCGTCGACAACTACTCGGGTGAGTTCCCCGAGCCGCTCGTGCTGCCGTCGCGGTTCCCCAACCTGCTGGTCAACGGCAGCCAGGGCATCGCGGTCGGCATGGCCACCAACATCCCGCCCCACAACCTGGGCGAGAGCATCGACGCGGTCGTCCACCTGCTCGACAACCCCGAGGCCACGGCCGACGACCTCATGCGGTTCATCAAGGGGCCCGACTTCCCGACCGGCGGGCTCATCATGGGCCGGGCCGGCATCATCGACGCCTATCGCACGGGCAAGGGCTCGATCCGCCTGCGCGCGCGGGCCGAGATCGTCGAGGGCACGGGCCGCCAGCGCGACCGCATCGTCGTGACCGAGATGCCGTACCAGACGTCGATAGCGGCGACGGCCACCAAGATCAAAGAGCTGGTCGAGACCCGGCAGATCGAGGGCATCGCGGACGTCAACGACGAGTCGGCCCAGGGCAAGACGCGGCTCGTCATCGAGCTCAAGAAAGACGCACCCGCCCTCGTCATCCTCAACAACCTCTACAAGCACACGCCGCTGCAGACGAACTTCGCGGTCAACACCGTGGCGCTGGTCGACGGCGTGCCGCGGACCCTCAACCTCGTGCAGGTGCTGCAGGCCTACATCGACCACCAGATCGACGTCATCCGCCGGCGCAGCGAGTTCCGGCTCGACAAGGCCCGCAAGCGGGCGCATCTGGTCGAGGGCCTGCTCAAGGCCATCAACGTCATCGACGAGGTCATCGCGCTGATCCGGGCGTCCGAAGACCGGGCCGCGGCGCGTACCGGGCTGATGGCCGAGCCGTTCGAGTTCTCGCAGGAGCAGGCCGACTTCATCCTCGAGATGCGGCTCGGCCAGCTGACCCGCCTGGCCCGCATCGACCTCGAGAAGGAGGCCGGCGAACTGCGCCAGCGCATCGCCGAGCTCGAGGCCATCCTCGGTGACGAGGCGCGGCTCAAGGCCGTCATCAAGGACGAGCTCGCCGCCATCAGAGAGCGGTTCGCCACGCCACGCCGGTCCGAGATCACGTACGACGTCGGCGACATCGACATCGAGGACCTGATCGACGACGAAGACCTCGTCCTCACCATGTCGTCGCGGGGCTACGTCAAGACCGTGCCGGCCGATACGTTCCGTTCGCAGGGCCGCGGGGGCCGGGGCATCGCCGGCACCAAGCTGCGCGACGACGACTACGTCACGCACATCCTCACGACCACCGCCCACGCCTACCTGCTGTTCTTCTCCAACCTGGGCCGGGTCTACAGGCTCAAGGGCCACGAGATCCCCCGGAAGGACCGCACGGCGCGGGGCACGGCGATCGTCAACCTGCTGCCCCTGCAGCCGGGCGAGCACATCCAGGCGATCATCGACACCCGCGACTACGAGAGCTACCGGTACCTCTTCTTCGCCACCAAGCAGGGGCAGGTCAAGAAGACCAAGTTCAACGAGTACGACTCGTCGCTACGCAGCGGCCTCATCGCCCTGAACCTGCGCGACGGCGACGAACTGGTGCGGGTGCTGCCCACCAACGGCGAGTCCGACGTGTTCCTCGTGGCCCGGTCGGGCATGACGATCCGCTTCGCGGAAGACGAGGTGCGCGCCATGGGGCGGGCGGCCGCCGGCGTGCGGGGCATGAAGCTGCGCTCGGGCGACGAGGTCGTGTCGTGCGACGTGGCCCGCGGCGACGTCGCCCTGCTCACGATCACCGACGCCGGCTACGGCAAGCGGACCCAGCTCGAGAAGTTCAACCCGCAGGGTCGCGGCGGCCAGGGCGTGCGGGGCATCAAGCTCACCGCCAAGAAGGGTGCGGTCGTCGCGGCCTTCATGGTCTCGATCGATGACGAGATCGTGTTGATCTCCTCGTCCGGCACGCTGATGCGCGTGGCGGTGCGGAACGTCTCGTCGCAGGGGCGCGACGCCACCGGCGTGCGGGTCATGCAGCCCGGGCAGGGCCAGACCGTGGCCGCGGTCGCGCCCGTGCTCAACGGCGAGGAC
>JBKPAS010000139.1:0-14644 GCA_046744265.1 Actinomycetota bacterium | reverse complement strand
GTACCAGCTCGACTCGTATCGCCATTGGCGCGAGCAGCTGGGGCGTGAGGACTTCGTGTTCGGTCAGTTCGGCGAGAACTTCACGGTCGACGGGCTGGGTGACGACGAGGTGTGCATCGGCGACCGGTACCGGATCGGTTCGGCGCTGTTCGAGGTCACGCAGCCGCGGGTGACTTGCTACCGGCTCGGCATCCGCATGGACGAGCCGCGCATGCCGGCGCTGCTCGTGGCGCACGGCCGGCCGGGCTTCTACCTCCGGGTCCTCGAGGAGGGCTCGGTGCAAGCGGGCGACGAGGTCGTCAAGGTCGCGACCGGTCCCGAGCAGATGACCGTCGAGTCCGTCAGCGCACTCCTGTACCTCGACGGCCGTCACGACCCGGGGCTGCTCCGTCGTGCGCTCCGGGTTCCGGCGCTCAGCCCGGGTTGGCAGGGGTCGTTCCGGGCGCTCCTCGACGAGCAGCTTCGGGGCGCGCCGGGCGGCGGCAACGCCGGACTCACCGCGACGGCGCCGCCGCCCGAGTGGCCGGGCTTCCGCCCCTTGCGCGTCGCCGCCAAGCGCTCGGAGACCCCCAGCGTCGTGTCCCTGGAGCTCGACGCCGACGACGGCCGGCCGCTCGCCCGCGCGCTTCCCGGGCAGTTCGTCACGCTCAGGCTCGGACCGGGGGGCGCGACCCCGCCGCTCGTGCGCAGCTACTCACTCTCCGGACCGCCGGACGGGGCCCGGTACCGCATCAGCGTCAAGGTCGAACCCCACGGGGCGGCCGGCCGGTACCTGCGCGACGGGGCCGAGGTCGGTGACCGCATCGACGTCGCCGCACCACGGGGCCGGTTCACGCTCGACGACGGCGAGCGACCCGTCGCGCTCGTGAGCGCCGGCGTGGGCGTGACCCCGGTCCTCGCGATGCTGCACGCCCTCAGCGCCGGGCGAGCGACGCGGGAGGTCTGGTGGTTCCATGGCGCCCGCAACGGCGCCGAGCACGCCTTCGCCCATGAGGCCGGTGCGCTGCTGGCGTCGCTCCCGCTGGCGCACCGTCGCGTGTGGTACAGCCGACCCGATCCGGGTGACCGGGTCGGGGTCGACCATGACGAGGTCGGTCGCATCACCGCCGGCGCCATCGCGGCGACCGGCGTACCGACAAATGCCGAGTTCTACCTGTGCGGTCCGCCCGCGTTCATGGACGAGCTCCGCGCCGGCATCGACGCGCTCGGCGTGCCGCCCGCCCGCGTGCACACCGAGGCCTTCGGCGCCGAGGGCTCGATCACACCCGGCGTCGTCGCCCAGGCCACCGCTCGACCGGCGCATCCACCGGAAGGCCGCCCCGGCACGGGCCCCCTCGTCTCGTTCGTACGGACCGGGCTGAACGTCCGCTGGGACGACGCGTTCACGAGCATCCTCGAGCTGGCGGAGGCGTGCGACGTGCCCGTTCGGTGGTCGTGCCGCACCGGCGTGTGCCACACGTGCGAGACGGGACTCCTCGACGGCGCGGTCGTGTACGAGCCCGAGCCGCTCGAACCGCCGGGGGCGGGCAACGTCCTCGTGTGCTGCTCCCGGCCCGGCCGCAACCTCGCGGTCGATCTCTGAGCCAGCCGTGGGCCGATCCCACGGCGTACCGCATCGTTCATCGCTGTCCTCACTCCGCGGCCCGGGCGCCCAGCGTCACCCCATGTGACGGTGGCCAGCACCACCAGGCCGGCCAGCACGGCCACGTGGTCGGTGGGGCTGCCCAGGTCGAGCCACGGTTCCTGTGCGGACCTCACCACGTGGGTGAGCGGCGATTCGTCGCACAGCTCGCCGGCCACGACGCCTTCGCCTACGTGTTCCCCGTGAGCGTCGACGGGCTGATGATCGCCGCCTCGATGTCGATGCTGGTCCGCAGGCGAGCCAGGGAACCGGTCGGGTCGCTGGCGTGGTGCGCCCTTTTGTTCACGGCGGTCGGGTGCGCATTGGCGTTCGAGCTCCACACGATCGAATGGGTCCAGGTTCTCTGCGAGTTACCTGCACGTCGTGACACGTGGCTCATCACGGCGGACCGTCGTGTCATGAGGCATCGTTGTGGCCATCGAGACAGACTTCGTGCCGCGCCCGCGGAGGGCGAGGAGGGATGGGCCGGGGGTGGGGGCAGGCCCGGTCTCGGCCCCGGTCGTGTTCGCCAGCGACGGTCGTGAGCCGCGCCGTCGGCGCGTGGGCGACGTGGTGCTGCTCGGGTGTGCCGCCGTCGCCCTGGGCTTGGGGGGCCTCGCCTCGGGCGACATTCCCGGCGACCAGGAGCAGGTCGCCGCGGCGTTCGATCGGCTGCTCGGGTGGCTGGGGCCGCTGTGGACCGTCTGTTACGCGGGCGCCAGCGTCGGGTCGGTCGGGTTGGTCGTGGCAGCGATCGTGGGCCGCCGGGAGGCCCTCGCCCGTGACCTGGTCGTTGCCGTCGCCGGGGTGCTGAGCGCGGGCTGGCTCCTCGCACGGGCCGTTGACGGGGTTGGTCAGTCGCTGGCCGACATGTTGTGGGCGAGCGGCGACCCGTCGTTCCCGGCCGTCCGGGTGGCGTTGGTCAGCGCGGTCGTTGTGGTGGCCGGGCCCTGCCTGACCCGTCCGGCGCGGCACGCGGGCGCCGCCCTGGCCGCTCTGACCGCGGTGGCGTCGGCCGTGCTGGAGAGCGCTTACGTGTCCCAGGTGCTCGGGGGGCTGGGGCTGGGGCTGGGCATCGGCGCCGGGGTACGCCTGGCGTTCGGCTCGTCGGCCGGATTTCCGACCGTTCAGCGGGTCCGCGGCGCGCTCATCGATCTGGGGGTGGAGATGGCCGGCCTGCGGGTGGCGCCGAGGCAGGGCGGCGGACCCGCCCGCTACGTGGGACGGTCGGAGGCAGGCCAGCTGGCGGTGGCCGTGTACGGGCGCGATGCGCGGGACGCCCAGATCCTGTCACGGGTGTGGCGTTTGCTGTGGTATCGGGATCCCGGGCCGCAGGCCTCGTACACCCGCCGTGAGCAGGTCGATCACGAGGCGCTCATGCTGCTCCTGGCTCGACGGCGGGCCGGGGCCCCTGTCCCCGAGGTGGTGGCCGTGGGCATGCCATCGACAGGTGACGCTGTGCTCATTACCGACCAGCCCGACGCCCCGCGACTTGCGGACCTACCCGCCGACGCGGTGACCGACGCGCTGCTGGCCGAGGTTTGGGAGGCGGCCGGGCGTCTTCGTCGTGCCGGCCTGGGCCACGGGCGCTTGAACACCGAGTCGATCCTCCTGGTGGATGGTGAGGTGCTCGTCACGGACCTGGCGGCGGCGCGCGTCAACGCCTCCGCCGGGGTGCTGGCGACCGACCTGGCCGAGCTGCTCGTGTCCTGCTCGCTGCTGGTCGGCGAGGCCCGGGCGGTGGCGTCGATACGGGCGGGTGTCGGTGACACGGCGCTGCGGGACGCACTGCCGTTCGTCCAGCAGGCGGCGCTCAGTCCAGGCCTGCGCGAGGCGGTGCGTGCCCGCCACGCCGACGTCGACGCGCTGCGACTCTCGGCCGCCAACGCAATCGGGGACGAGGCGCCCGAGCTGGCGGAACTGCGGCGGGTCCAGCTCCGGGACGTGCTGCTCATGGCCTTCACGCTGGTGGCGGCATACGTACTGCTGGGTCAGCTCGCCGACATCGGGTTCGACACGATCGTCGAGGAGCTCTCGAACGCCGAGCCGGGCTGGCTGCTGTTCGGTCTCGTCGTCGCTCAGCTCGCCCTGGTGACGGACGCGACCGCAACCATCGCGGCGGTGGGGCGCGCGCTGCCCCTGGGTGTGACCACCCTCCTGCAGTCCGCCATCAAGTTCATCAACCTCTCCGTGCCCAGTGTCGCGGGCAAGCTGGCGTTGACCGTTCGCTTCCTGCAACGCCAGGGCGTCGCCACCTCGATCGCCGTGAGCCAGGGGGCCATCGACGGCCTGGCCGGCCTCGTCGTGCAGGCCGGCGTGCTCGTCGTCGTCATCCCCACCGTCGGCATCGACGCCGACCTTGGCGACGTCGACGTCGCGCGGCTGGTGTGGCTCGGCATCGGCCTCCTGGCGCTGGCCGTCGTGGGCGTGCTCGTCACCGCCCTCGTGCCCTCACTGCGGGCCCGCGTCGTGGGTCCGGTGCGGGCCGCCGTCGGCAACGCCCGGGAGCTGGCCTCCTCTCCCCAACGCCTGATCCGACTGGTGCTGGCCAACGTGGGCTCGCAGCTCGTCTACGCCCTCGTGCTCGGTCTGTCGCTGCGCTCCCTGGGGGCCGAGGCGTCACTCGCGGAGCTGCTGTTCGTCAACACCGCCGTGACGCTGTTCGCCGGTCTCCTGCCGGTCCCCGGCGGTATCGGCGTCGCCGAGGCCGGCCTCACCGCCGGGCTGGTCGCCGTCGGCACACCGGAGGCGACCGCACTGGCCGCCGCCCTGATCCACCGGCTGCTGACCTACTACCTGCCCCCGGTGTGGGGGTTCTTCGCCCTGCGCTGGCTGGGACGACACGGGTTCGTCTGAGAGACCCGAGGATCCCCACGCCCCGCGTGACCGCCAACGCCACCCGCCGGCGCCTCATGAAGACACTGAAGCCCGGAGAACGCCGATGACGAGCTGGGCGACGCGGAGCCCGAATCCCACGTGGAGCCGTGGTCGGGTTCACGTACGCCCGGGCCGCCGGGGTGGCACGACGGTATGCTCGCCTCGTTGCTCGGTGGTCGCCGCCGGGCGGCGGCTGGAAGGGGGCGCGGATGCGTGGCGTCGTGCTCACGGTGCGGTACTTCGGCGATGTCGAGGCCTGACCCCGCCGGGCCGGGTGCCGAGGGCCGGTTCACGGCGCTGATGGCCGGCGCGCGGGACCGGGCGCAGGCCGAGCAGGCCCGCGCCACGGCCTTGCTGGACAAGCACCAGGACAGCCCGCTGCTCGGCGTCGGCTTCCGGACCTATCGGCGGGACCGCGAGATCGCCGGCACGGTCGTCGCCAGCGCCCTCGCGTTCCGCTTGTTCCTGTTCTTCGTCCCGCTGCTCTTGTTCCTCGTCGGCCTCGCCGGGTTCCTCGCCAGCTGGGTCGACGCCGACGACGTCGCCGACAGCGCCGGCGTCAGCGGCGGCCTCGCCGCGCAGATCCGCTCGGCGTTCGACCAGCCCGGCAGCACGCGGTGGGCCGCCGTGCTGCTCGGCCTGGTCGGCATCGTCACGACCGGTCGCACGCTGAGCAAGGTCATGGTGGCTTCGAGCTCACTCGCCTGGCGCCTCCCGGCCACGACCAAGGCGTCATTCAAGGTGGCCGGCGGGCTCGTCGGGCTCGTCGCCGGCATCGGCCTCGTGGCGGCGCTGATGAACCGGGTGCGCGCCGAGTTCGGGTTGGGTGTCACCGGCGTGTCGTTCCTGGCCGTGCTCGTCGCGTACGTGCTCGGCTGGTTGGCGGTCTCGCTGCTCCTGCCCCGGGCGGCGTCCGACCCCGGCGTTCTGCTGCCCGGCGCAGTGCTGGTGGGAGCAACCTTGACCGGGATGCAGGCGGTGAGCCAGCTCTACCTCCCCGGCCGGATCGGGCGGGCAAGCGACCTCTACGGAGCCCTCGGCACGACGATCGTGACCCTCGGTTGGTTCTTCATCGCCGGGCGAGCGATGGTCCTCGCGATGTGTCTCGACGCCGTCATCAACGAGCGCTACGGCACCATCTCCCGGCTGATCTTCTCGCTACCGATCCTGCGGATCCTGCCCCGCAGGTCTGCCCGGGTGAGACGGTTCTTCGACCTCGACGAGCCACCACCGCCGAACACCTGAGACCCGGACGAAGACCGCTTCGCCGCGGGACCGGCACCGGGTCGCCCGCCCGCGGGTCGTGGCTGGCGTCGCGGCTGCCGCCTCGCGGGTTGTCGACGGTGCAACAGGGATGGGCGATCACGCTGTGGTCCTGGTACCAGTCCGAAGTCCACTCCCAGACGTTGCCGGTCATCTCGAACAGCCCGTGGGGCTGGGCGACGATTGGGTCATGGATACGAGCGAACCCGGAGCCGGGAGCGTTACGGTCCGCCCTGCGGTGACATTGCGGGCGGCGGGACAGCCTCCCAAGACGATTCAGGAGTATGTTGGCCGTCTCGCGAGCGGCGACGAGACCGTTTCCGTGGCGGTGATGCACAGCCCGGCGGGGTGGACCGAGCCGACCCAGGTGCCTGAGTTCCGCGAACGCACCGTGGTGCTGCAAGGCCGGCTCATGGCACATCTCCAGGATCGGTCGATCGAGGTGCAGGCGGGCGAATCGATCGACGTGCCAGCGGGAGTACCGGTCTGCTACGAAACACCTGAGCCCACCGTCTACGTCGCGGTGTGCACGCCCGCGTTCTCGGTCGAGCTCGCGCACAGAGCCTGACGAGGTAGCTGCGCGAGGAGACCGCCGCGTCATCGGCTTCGCATGGCGGGTGCCCACGATCGTCTTGACTTCAAGCGCACTTGGAGTCGTCGGATGGTTCTCGTGGACCTGCGAAGCCGCAGCCCCCTGACGAGAGGAGGTCAGCGACATGACTCGACTGCTCGACTGTCAGAGCGTGAGACCGACCGGGGAGAGGGCGGCGGTGGTGGATCCTGGGCGTGCTGTGCTTCAGCACGCTGGTCCTGGTGCTCGACAACACGATCATGGCCGGCGACATGCGCTCCAGACGGGCTTCGTGATCTTCGGAGCGGCACCGAGGGCGAGCTCGACAACGCCCGAGACCACGACGACGGAGTCAGGATCGGCCGGGAACCACGACGGCACCTGTGCTTGGAACTCCTGGCGCCGCGCTGCTTCGTGAGATGCCCGGTACCAGCTGTGAGCAGCGCGGCGCCGAGCGCAAGCTGGCCTATCGCACGCAGGGTCCGGCGCGTCGTCGAGGTTGCGGCCATTGATGGTCCTCCGTGCCGGCGCGACAGGCAGCCGGTGCACTGGCCTGCCTGCCAGGTCGTGGTGACGTCCGCTTCGCGACGATACGGGCTGGCTCGAGCGGAGGTGCCTTTGGGCGACGACCCGTCATCCTCAAGCAGCTGTAGCGCCACGCTGCGGGACTCACCGCGTAGCTGCGCGGTAGGACGTCCTTCAAGGTGCTGCTTAGCGGTCCCAAGGCCATCCGCGGAGCACGAACGCTCGAGTGCTGCGGCGGCGCCGATCACAGGACCCGGGTCGTGCGGGCCGCGTACCGCCAGGGCGCAGAGGGGCGGGGCGCCCGGCACGTGAGCTGGGCGGGCTCGCCGGGCTGCCGGCTGACCGCCACCTCGAGCGTGGGGCCGCCGTGTTGCGACACGTGCACGATCGCATCGTCGTGCGAGGTCGCCTCGGCGGCGATCACGGTCACGCCGTCGAGCCGGCGTTCGCCCAGCTCGGTCCTGGCGTGGACGTCGGCCACCTGAACCAGCGGCGGGTGGAAGCTGCGGCCCCGGTACCGGCCGAGGTCGAGCAGCCCCCGGCGCAGGTCGGCCACCACTCCGGGGGCGGCCTCCGCTTCCACGCGGCCCATGTAGACGCCAACGGGCAGGAACACGAGATTGCCGGCGAAGCGGTCGCCGCCGACGTGCGAGCACTCCCACACGTCGGGGACACCGGTGGCGACGAACCGGCGCACGATGGGCCGTCCGTGATCAGCGCAGCAGGGGTCATGGCGCCCGTTCGTGCACACGAGGACCAGGGATCCCGGCCCCGGCTCGCCCACGCCAGGCGGTTCGGCACGCGCGAGGGCCCCCAGGTCGAGCGCCAGCAGGGCGGCCTCGTCGTCCATGGGCAGGTCGACCTGCCGCAGCCAGGCGGACCCGGATCCGGTGTGGGCCAGAAAGACCCGACGGACCTCGCCGCCTCGTCCCCACCCCGGCCGCCGGGCCAGCAGCACCCGGACACCAGCGGCCCTGGCGGTGTCGGCCAGCGTGCGACCGACGTCCGGATCGAGGCCGCTGTGGCTCAGGGCGTCGTGGCCCCACGCCCCGGGCTGCTCCACGACCAGCCAGCGACGCACGCGGGAGGCGGTGCCAGCCAGCGGTTCTCCGCGGGCGGCTGATTCCAGCGCACAGCGGTGGGCGAGCGGCTCAGCCACTGGCGCCTCGCCGGTGCGAGCTGGCGGCTGGTCGGTCGGTGACCAGGGCTGCCTCGCGCACCAGCCGCCGCACCAGCACCAGACGGCTGGGACCATCGAGCAGATCGGCGAGGTCGCCTACACGATGGGGTTGGCCGTCGAGCAGTCGGCGCACGGCGGGTTCGAGAGCGACCGGGAGGCCGAGCTGCCGGTCGCCCAGCGTCACCGTCAGCTCCGCCGGTTCGCCGTCGCGCCGGGTGATCGTGCACAGCGTGCCGGTCCGGCGGAGGACGACGGCGGTGTCGTCGAGCGTCTCGAGGTCCGCCAGCTCGAGGAGGTGGCCGCCCAGCCGCGGCGTCCGGCTCGTGAGGAACGACTCGCTGAGCTCGATGGCGACGGTCGCCATGTCCAGGTCGTCGAGGTGGTCCAGCCACTCCGCGAGCTGCTGTACGACGTCGGCCACGGCCTTCCCGGCCAGGTCAGGGTCGAAGGCGTAACCCGGCGGCAGGTCCCGCCTGAACGCCACGTCGTCCACCGCCCGGTCCAGGAGCCGGCGCACCACGTCGTGCGCCGTGACGGCCAGGATGCCGACCGTCAGGTGCAGCGACAGCCGCTCCAGGCTCGCGGCGGCGTGGACGACGCCCCGGGGCATGTACAGGGTGTCACCTGGGCCGAGCTCGGCCTCGAGCAGTACCGGCTGGGCCGCGGCAGCGGCGTGGTCCGACTGGTGCCGATCGAGCGGCGCCTCGAGCACCGGCTCGCGCAACGACCACCGCTTCGTCCCCGCTACCTGGAGGACGAACACGTCATGCGTGTCGTGATGGGGCGCCAGCCCAGCCGCCCCGGGCGGCGTGAGATACGCGTTGGCCTGCACCGGGTGGCCCAACGCCATCTCCAAGTCGCGGCACAGTGTCGTCAGCGGGGGCCACCAGCGCTGTAACCCCTGCAGCACGATCGTGGCGCCGTCGGCGAACAGGTCCAGAAGACGGCCCGGCTCGACCAGGTCGTCCACCCGTACCCGCCCCGTGCGGGCCGTCCTGGTGAAGCAGTCGCGGTCGATGACCTCGCCGTCACGTACGACCCGCAGTGCCGGGTACCGCAGGCCCCGGCTGGTGAGCGCCTCGTCCACGTCGGCCAGGCACAGGAGGTCGTCGAACGACCGACCGTCCCGGTGCAGGTGCGGGCCGCGGCCATAGGGTCCGGCCAGGAACCGGTCGGGATCGCCCACGCAGCGCGCCAGCGCGGCGCGCCCGACGTCCCGGTCCCGCTCGGTCAGGGCACCCGCACCGAGACCAGGCCCGAGCCCTGACGACGGGAGCCTTCCGGCGGGCACCTGCTCAGGAGTCGGTTCCGTCGGCGTCGCCGTCCGTGCCGTCGGCGTCGCCACCTCCGGGACCGTCGGTGCCGTCCCCGTCGGTCCCGTCGGTGGGATCGGCGCCACCGGGATCAGTGGCGTCGTCGTCCGCACCGACGTCCGAAGCCCGCTCACGCCGCCACTCTGTCCTGATGTCCTCGTCCTCGAGGCCGGTGATGATCTCCGTCATGTCGGCTCCTAGGGAACGTGCGCCCGCGCCGCCTGGGTCGTACCCCATTTCACCGCGACCAACCGTCCTCGAACGCTCGCTCATGGACGCTCACATCCGGAGGACGGCGTCTGCTGCGTCAGGCTCCGCCCCGCCAGGTGAGCGCGACCCGACCAGGGTGCCGGGCATCGCGCAGGGCGAGCGCGGCCTGGACCAGGGCGGCGTGGGTGAGCGCTTGGGGGTAGTTGCCCAGGTGGTGGCCGGTAGCCGGGTCCATCTCCTCGGCGTAGAGCCCGAGCGGCTCACCGTGGGCCACGAGCGTGTCGAACAGCTCGTCGGCTTCGGCTGCGCCACCGGTCCTGGCCAGCGCCTGCACGAGCCAGAACGAGCACGGCAGGAAGGCGCCCTCGGTCCCGGGCAGGCCGTCCTGGCCGGGCGGGTACCGGTAGAGCAGCGGCCCCCCGGCGCCGAGGTCCCGTCTCACCGCCTCGATTGTGCCGCGGACCCGGGCCGAGTCGGCCGGTTCCAACTCGAGCAGTGGGAGGATGAGCAGCGCGGCGTCGACGTCGCGCGAGCCGTAGCTCCGCGTGAAGGTGCCCCGCACCGGGTCGAAGCCGCGCCGGGCGATGTCGGCGGCGAGCGCGTCCCGTTCGGCCGCCCACCGCCGGCGCCGACGAGGCGAGGTGCGGTGCCGCTCGGCGATGCGCAGGGCACGGTCCAGGGCGAGCCAAGCCATGAGCTTGGAATGGACGTGGTGGGCGGCATCGCCGCGGATCTCCCAGATGCCGGCGTCGGGCTCGCGCCAACGGGAGGCGACCGTGTCGGCGAAGCCGGCGATGGCCCGCCAGGTCTCGCCGTAGATGCGGTGACCGGCGCTCGTGAGCAACCAGGCGGCGTCCACGACCCATCCGTACCCGTCGAGCTGGTGCTGGTCTGCGGCACCGTTGCCGGCGCGCACGGGCCGGCTGCGGACGTAGCCGGGCCAATTGGCGAGCTCTCGCTCGGCCGCGGCGTGGCGGCCGTCGAGGGTCAAGAGGACGGGGAGTCGGGGCCGGTCGAGCCGGCTGGCGTGCAGCAGCCAGGCCAGGAAGTGGCGGGCCTCGTCGTGCTTGCCGACCCCGAGGAAGGCGCCGATGCCGATGCTGGCGTCGCGGGGCCAGGCGAAGCGGTAGTCCCAGTTGCGCACGCCACCGGGGTCCTCGGGCAGCGAGGTGGTGGGCGCGGCGACCGGCGCGCCCGATGGGGAGTAGGTCAACAGGCGCAGCGTGAGCAGGCTGCGCACGACGGTCTCGCGGTGAGGCAGCTCGGTGTCAATGTCGTCGCACCAGCCCTGCCAGCGCCGCTCGTCGGCCTCGAGCGCGGCCCAGGCGGCGTCGGTGTCGAGGTGGACGAGCGGTTCGCGCTCGGCCACCGAGAGGGCGATGGTGAGCGGGCGGCCGGACGTGATCGTCACGATCGACGGTCGGCCGGGTTCGACCGCCACCGCAGGGCGCGTCTGGGCGGCGATGGCGACGCCCGGCCAGCTGCAGACCAGGACCTCGCCCCGGCGCTGGCTGCGAGGCGGCCGGCGGCGCTCGCCGAGCCGGGGGTCGAGGTGGACCAGGGCGCGCACCGGCCCGCCCTGGGCGGAGAGCCGCCGGACCAGCAGCGTCGAGGGAAGCAGCCGGCCGGCGACCTCGGCGACCATGCCCTCGGTCAGGGTGAGGCGCCCGGTGGCGGTGTCCCAGGTCGTCTCGAGCGTGGCGGAGTGGGGTCGGTAACGGCGGGCCACCAGGCTCGCAGGGCCGGACGGCCCGACCCGGAACGTCCCGGCGGCCGGCCCTCCGACGAGGCGACCAAAGACGGCCGGGCCGTCAAAACGGGGGATGCACAGCCAGTCGATCGAGCCATCGGAGGCGACCAGGGCGGCCGTGCGGGTGTCGCCGAGCAGTCCGTAATTCTCGATCGTCGACACCTCGCCCCTGTGGGCGTCGCACCGGGCGGAGGCGGTCATCGCCTGGAACGGCCGACCGTCTCAGTGGGCATCGAGCAGGAGCCCGAGGGCGATGCCGTACACGACATGGGCTGCCGCGGCCACCAGCGGCGTCTCGATGCCATAGTTGAGACCGAGCAGCCCCGGCGGCTCGAGCAGGGCGGTCGACGCCGGCCCGGCTCGCGGGGTGGCCATGCGCGGGTGGATCCCGGCCAGAAGGGGCACCAGCAGCATCAGGGCGATGGCGCCGTGGAGCAGGCCCAGCAGGCCGCCGAGCCACCAGGTCGCCCGGTCGAGCAGCGCGAAGCTGGCGGCGTAGCCGAGGGCGAAGCCCTGCCCGACCGCGAGGTGCATGAGGAACCCGGCCACCCTGGCCCGGTCGGGGTCCTCGGTAAGAACCGTGCCCAGTATCAGGGGCAGATCGAGGCGGGTGCGGCCGTCCAGCTGGGCGGCCATCATGATCGCGGTCAGGGCCGCGGTGGCGACCAACCCGAAGAGCGCCCAGCCGGCCCAGTCCATATCAGCCTGGGACCGGGCCCCGTGCGCGGTGCTGGTGGTGCCGGTGCGTCACGGTCGCTCCTCCGGGGCGGTCGGAAAGCCGGTCATCGCGGAGTGCAGGGGCTTACCGGCCCACCCCTGGAGCCCTTTGAACTCACGAACCCCGAGCGTGACGGCCGGCCGCACGGAGAATCGTCTCACGTGGCCTCCTCGCTGTCGCCGTGCCCCTCGGATTCTAAAGCCAACTGTAGTTGTCGTTAGAGAGCCGAGCAACCGCCCGGCGGCACCTGGTCGACGCCGCACGGATGCCCACGCCGGCGTGGCCTACGTGGAGGTCCGGTGGGCGGACGCAGCCGCGCCGGCCGGGTTACGGTCGCGGTGGTGGCGCCGACGATCGCAGAGGTCCACGACGCGTTGACGTCGGCGGGGTCGGCCTTCGAGATGGAGGAGGCCGACGTCTTCGGCGTCCGGCTGCGGACGTGGAAGAACGCCCCGCGGTCGCTGCGCGTCCTGCTGGACGGGAGCCGGGCGCGGGGCGACACTCCGTTCATCGTCTACGAGGACGAGGTCCTGACGTTCGACCAGCATTTCCGGTCGGCGGCGCACCTGGCGACGCTGCTCGGTGACCGCTACGGCGTCGGCAAGGGCGACCGGGTGGCGATCGTCATGCGGAACTTCCCCGAGTGGTCGATCGCCTTCTGGGCGGCGGCCGCGGCCGGCGCGATCGTCGTGCCGCTGAACGCATGGTGGACGGCAGGCGAGCTGGAGTACGGCCTGCGCGACTCGGGCGCCAAGGTGGCGTTCCTCGACGCCGAGCGCCTCGAGCGGCTGGCCGGCACGCTGCCCCACCTGGAGGTGGCGGCCGTCGTCGCCCGCGGCGCCGAAGACGGGGACGCGGCCGGTGCCGAGCGGTGGGATGACGTGCTCGGCGAGGTACCGGGGCAGGTCGCGCTCCCGGACCTGCCGCTCGAGCCCGACGACCTGGCGACGATCTTCTACACGTCGGGCACCACCGGCCGGCCCAAGGGCGCGCTCGGCACGCACCGCAACATCTGCGGGAACCTTGTCTCGCTCGGGTTCGGCGCCGCCCGGGCGCAGATGCGCGCCGGCACCGAGCCCGCCGGGTCGGCGGGCCAATCGGCGGGCCGGTCCGCGGGCCGGAACGTGTCGCTGCTGTCGGTGCCGTTCTTCCACGCCACCGGGTGCCACTCCGTGCTCGTCGCCAACCTGGCCGCCGGCGGGAGGCTCGTGCTGATGTACAAGTGGGACGCCGAGCGGGCGCTCGACCTGATCGAGCGCGAGCGGGTGACGACGTTCGGCGGCGTGCCGGCGATGGTGTGGGAGGTGCTCCAGTCGCCCTCCTTCGCGCAGCGCGACCTGTCGAGCGTGCGGTCGATCGGCTACGGCGGCGCGCCGGCACCGCCCGAGCTGGTGCGCCGCATCGAGCAGCTCTTCCCCGGGCGCTCGCCGTCGAACGGCTACGGCCTCACCGAGACGTCGTCGGTCACGACGCTCAACGCCGGCGTCGACTACCAGCGCAAGCCCGACAGCGTCGGCGTCCCGGTGCCCGTCGTGGATGTCCGTGTCGTCGACACGCAGGGCGACGACCTCCCCATGGGCGAGGTCGGCGAGCTCTGGATCCGCGGGCCCAACGTCGTCAAGGGCTACTGGGGACTGCCCTCGGAGACCGAGGACGCGTTCGGTGGTGGTTGGTTCCGCAGCGGCGACCTCGCCCGGATCGACGAGGAGGGCTTCGTGTACATCGTCGACCGGGCCAAGGACATCGTGATCCGGGGCGGCGAGAACGTGTACTGCGCCGAGATCGAGTCGGTGCTGTTCGAGCACCCCGACGTCGCCGACGCCGCGGTCTTCGGCGTACCGCACCAGGTGCTCGGCGAGGAGGTCGCGGCGGTCGTCGTCCTCCGCCCCGGGGCGACCGCCACCGCGGACGACCTTCGCGCCCACGTCGGCGAGCGCCTGGCGGCGTTCAAGGTCCCTGCACAGGTGTTCCTCCAGGACCGGGCGCTGCCGCGCAACCCCGCTGGCAAGGTGCTCAAACGAGAGCTGCGCGACCAGTTCGTGGAGACCTGACGTGTCCGTGCCGCTCGTGGTCAACGGCGTGCACCGTGACGTGACGGCCGCCCCTGCGACGCCGCTGCTGTGGGTCCTGCGGGACGAGCTCGGCGACCAGAGCCCCAAGTACGGGTGCGGGGCCGAGCAGTGCGGTGCCTGCCGGGTGCTGGTCGACGGTCGCCCGGTGTCGTCGTGCGTCGTCCAGGTGGGCGACGTGGCGGGACGCGAGGTCACGACGGTGCGGGGCCTGGCCGAGGACCCCGCAGCCGTCGCCGTCCGGCGGGCGCTCGTGGCCCGGAACGCCGGGCAATGTGGCTACTGCCTGCCCGGGATCGTCGTCACGCTGACCGACGTCGTCCGTCGCGGGGAGCGGCTCGACGCCGACGGATTGCGGCGCGCCCTCGACGACCACCTGTGCCGGTGCGGCGCCCAGCCCCGCATCGTGCTCGCCGGGCTCGACGCCCTCGACGCCCTCGACGCCCCCGAGGAGCGCGCCGGTGGCGCCTGACGAGGCCCGCGGCCTGGGGTCGCTGGCCAGCGTGCCCGACCTCGACAGCTGGCTGGCCTTCACCCAGCAGGGCCG
>JBKPAS010000092.1:0-5448 GCA_046744265.1 Actinomycetota bacterium | reverse complement strand
GCACGGTGTTCCCCAGGGAGCGGTGAGCCGTGGAGCGCACGATCGCCCCGCCCCACCCCGACCCGCACCCGCCCTGGGCCTTCACGCCGCCGCCGGGCGCCTGCGACGCCCACTGCCACGTCTTCGGCCCGGCCGAGCGCTTCCCCTTCACCGCCACCCGCAGCTACACGCCGCCCGACGCCGGCGTCGAGGACCTGGCCCACCTGCACGAGCGCCTGGGCCTGTCCCGAGCCGTGATCGTCCAGGCCAGCTGCCACGGGACGGACAACGCCGCGCTGCTCGACGCCCTGCGCCGGGGCGGGGGCCGCTACGCCGGCGTGGCCATGATCGGCGACGCGACCAGCGACCGCGAGCTCGACGAGTTGCACGAGGCGGGCGTGCGGGGCACGCGGGTCAACTTCGTCGCCCACCTGGGCGGGGCGCCCGACCTCGAGCGATTCGAGCGCACGGTGGCCCGGGTCGCGCCGCGGGGTTGGCATATCGTGCTGCACTTCGACGCCGCCGACCTGCCCCGCTACGCCGGCGTGCTCGACCGGCTGCCCTGCCCCTACGTGATCGACCACATGGCCCGGGTCGACGCCACAGCCGGCCTCGACCAGCCGCCGTTCCGGGCGCTGCTGCGGTTGGTGGCCGACGACCGCTGCTGGGTCAAGGTGTCGGGCGCCGAGCGGCTCACCGCCGGCGGGCCGCCCCCGTACGACGACGTCGTGCCCTACGCCCGCGCGCTGATCGCGGCCGCGCCCGACCGGGTCCTGTGGGGCACCGACTGGCCGCATCCCAACGTGCGGCACATGCCCGACGACGGCGACCTGGTCGACCTGGTGGCCGCGTTCGCGCCCGACGAGGCCACCCGCTATCGCATCCTGGTGGAGAACCCGGCCCGGCTCTACGACTTCAGCCCCACACCTCCTGGGCCACCTCCACGATGAGGCGCAGCTTGGCGACCTGGTCGTCGTAGGTCAGCTTGTTGCCCTCGACGGTCGACGAGAACCCGCACTGCGGCGACAGGCACAGCTGGTCGAGCGGCACGAACTTCGCGGCCTCGTCGATGCGGCGCTTCAGCGTGTCCTTGTCCTCGAGCTCGGGGCGCTTGGTGGTCACCAGACCCAGCACCACCTGCTTGCCGGGCGGCACGAACCGCAGCGGCTCGAACCCGCCTGACCGCGCGTCGTCGTACTCGAGGAAGAACCCGTCGACCGCCAGCTCGCTGAACAGCGCCTCGGCCACGAAGTCGTAGCCGCCCTCGGCCGCCCACGAGGACTGGAAGTTGCCCCGGCACATGTGGGTCGTGACGGTCAGGCGCGCCGGCTTGTCGGCCAGCGCGGCGTTGATCTGCCGGATGTACCGCAGGTGCTGGTGCTCGGCGTCGTCGCCCCGCTCGGCGAGCATGGCCCGCTGCCGGGGGTCGTTGAGGTAGGCGAGGCTCGTGTCGTCGAACTGCAGGTAGGTGCAGCCAAGCTCGGCCACGGCCGCCACCTGCCGGCCGTAGGCGGCGCTCAGGTCCTGCCAGAACTGGTCCTCGTCGGGGTACACGTTCGGGTCGAGCGCGGCCCGCCCGCCCCGGTAGTGGACCATGCTCGGCGACGGGATCGTCAGCTTGGGCGTGGCGGTCGTGACCACCGAGGTCAGGTACCGGAAGTCGTCGCCGAAGATCGGCCCGGGCAGCGAGATGCGCTCGTCAACGACCAGGGCCGGCGCCTCGAACGACAGCTCGCCGTCCTCGTTGCGGAACTCGACCCGCAGCTTGTCGTCGCCCGGGTGGACGCCGCCGAGCTGGTAGATGAAGTCCATGTGCCACGAGGTGCGGCGGAACTCGCCGTCCGTGGCCGACCGCAGGCCCACGTCCTCCTGCATCTTCACGACCGCGGCGATGGCTCGATCCTCGACCGCCCGCCGCTCGGCCGGGGTGATCCGGCCGGCGGCGGCGTCCTCGCGGGCCCGCAGCACCTCTTGTGGTCGCAGCAGGCTCCCCACGTGGTCGGCCCGGAACGGCGGTGTGATCCGCGTGGACATGGCGGTCTCCTCTCGGTCAGCCTCCGTCGACGTCGGCGATGAGCGCGTCGACGTCGGCGGGCTCATCGGTGATGCCGTAGGTGACCATCAGCTCGGCGGTGTGCTCGATCGAGTCGCGGTCGATCTCCTCGTGCCACACGGGCAGCACGACGTCGGAGAGGACGTCGGGCTCGATCTCGGTGTACTCGGCGACCGCCTGGCGGGCCTCGTCGGGGTGGTCCGAGGCGTACTCCAGCGAGCGGTTCACCGCGGTGACGAAGCCCTGCACCACGTCGGGGTCGGACTGGAGGAACTGGCTCGACGTGAAGTAGTTGGCGATCGTCATGCCCGGCTCGGTGGCGACCCGGTCGTAGATGATCATGCGGTCGCCGGCGTTCTTGCCGATGGTGACGAACGGCTCGACGAGTCCGGCGGCGTCGATGTCGCCCGACTCGAGCTGCCCGACCATGTCGGGCAGGGGCGCCTCGACGAAGTGGAGCGTCGAGACGTCGACCCCCTCCTTGTCGAGCGCGGCCGAGATCGTGAGCGGGCTGATGTTGCGCAGCGTGTTGACGGCGATGGTCTTGCCCGCGAGATCGGCCGGCGAGCGGATGTCGCTGTCGGCGGGCACGCCCACGGCCGCGGTGTCGTTGTCGGGGTCGTCGGTCGCCTGGACGCCCTGGGCGATCACCTGGACGGGGACGTCCTGGGTCTGGGCGGTCAGCAGCGAGACGATGTTCGAGAAGCCGATCTGCTGGTCGCCGTTGACCACGGCCGGGATGATCGCCGCCCCGCCCTGGGCCACGGCCGGCGCGACGTCGAGGCCCTCCTCCTCGAAGAAGCCCTTGTCGATGCCGAGGTAGAGCGGTGCCACGTCCACGACCGGCACGACGCCGACGTCGATGTGGGTCAGCTCCCCGCCGTTGCCGCCGGCGCTGGCGTTGTCGTCGTCATCGTCCCCGCAGGCGGCCATCGTCGCCAGCAGCGCCAGCGCTCCGGCCAGCGCCATCGCTCGGCGCACGGTTCCCGTCCTCATTGTCCCCTCCTGTTGTCATTGCCACCGGCCGGCCCTCAGAGGGGCAGACCGACGTAGTTCTCGGCGAACGACCGCTGAGCGGCCTCGGACCCGGCGAGGTAGTCGAGCTCGGCCTCCTGGATGCGGCGGTCGAAGTCGTCGCTCTCACTGCCGCCGAATCGGTGCATGAGCGTCGTGAGCCACCACGAGAAGCGGACGGCCTTCCACACGCGGGCCAGCGCCCGGTCGGAGTACTCGTCCAGCCCGGTGGTGGTCCGCCGCAGCACGGCGTCGGCCAGCGCCGGGGCCAGGTAGTACACGTCGGAGAACGCCAGGTTCAGGCCCTTGGCCCCGGTGGGCGGCACGATGTGGGCGGCGTCGCCGGCGAGGACCAGGCGCCCGTACCGCATGGGTTCGGCGACGAAGCTGCGCAGCGGCGTCAGCGACCGCTCGATCGACGGGCCGGTGACCAACCGTTCGGCGACCTCGCCCGGCAGGCGTCGGCGCAGCTCGGGCCAGAACCGGTCGTCGGGCCAGTCGTCGACGTCGTCGTCGAGCGGGCACTGGACGTAGTAGCGGCTCAGCATGCTGTGCCGCATCGAGCACAGCGCGAAGCCCCGCTCGGAGTGGGCGTAGATCAGCTCCTTGTCGACCGGCGGGGTCTCGGACAGGATGCCCAGCCAGCCGAAGGGGTAGATGCGCTCCCACGTGCGCAGGACGTCGGGCGGGATCACCGTGCGACACACGCCGTGCGACCCGTCGCAGCCGGCCACGTACTCGCAGGCGACGCTGTGGGTCGTGCCGCCGGTGGCGAAGGTGACGTACGGGTCCGGCCCGTCGACGCCGTGGGGCATCACGTCCGCGGCCTCGTCGACGACCGGCACGCCGGCCTCGTCGACCGCGGCGTACAGGTCCTTGGTGACCTGCGTCTGGCCGTAGACCATGACGCCCTTGCCGGTCAGGCCCTTGAAGTCCACCCGCACGTGCCGGCCCGAGAAGCTGAGCCCGACGCCGTCGTGGACCATGCCGTGGCGGTCCATCCGCTCGCCGACTCCGGCGGACCGGAGCAGCTCGACCGTGCCCCACTCGAGCACGCCGGCCCGGATGCGGCCCAGCACGTGCTCGCGGGTCTGCCGCTCGAGGACAAGCGACTCGACGCCGGCCAGCGCCAGCAGCCGGGCCAGCAGCAGCCCGGCCGGCCCGCCCCCGACGATCACCACGGGGACCCGCTCGGTCACCTCGGTCACAAGGCCTTCTCGAGCCGGTCGAGGAGCTGCATGGTGGGCAGGCACTGGGCGACGCTGGCCTCGGGCTCGCGGCCCTCGCGGAGGGCGGCGAGGAACTCGCGGTCCTGATTCTCGATGCCGTCGGTCGACGGGGCGACGCCCGACACGTCGACGGGCTTGTCGTGCCCGTCGACCAGGTCGTCGTAGCGGGCGAGGTAGGTGCCGGTGGTGCCGATGTAGCGGAAGGTGGTGCCGAGCGGCCCGTCGTTGTTGAACGACAGCGCCAGGGTGCACAGCGCGCCCGATGGCGAGCGCAGGCCCACCGTCATGTCCATGGCGATGCCCAGCTCGGGGTGCGGCGGCCCCTGTTGGGCCCAGGCGTGCTCGGGCACCTCGCCCGTCTGGTGGAGGAACAGGTCGACGGTGTGGCAGGCGTGGTGCCACAGCAGGTGGTCGGTCCAGCTGCGGGGCTGGCCGAGCGCGTTGCGGTTCTCGCGGCGGAAGAAGAACGTCTCGGCCACCAGGTGCTGCAGGGCCAGGTCGCCGTCGGCGATGCGCTGGTGGACCCACCGGTGGCTGGGGTTGAAGCGCCGGGTGTGGCACACCATGGCCGTGACGCCGGTGCGGCGCTGGGCGGCGACGACGGCCTCGGCGTCGGCCAGGTTGTCGGCCATCGGGATCTCGACCAGGACGTGCTTGCCGGCCTCCATCACGTCGATGGCCTGCGCAGCGTGGAGCGGGGTGGGGCTGGTGAGGATCGCCGCGTCGGCGCCGGGCTCGGCGAGCATCGCCTGGAGGTCGAGCCCGTGGCGCTCGATGCCGTGCTCGGCGGCGAAGGCAGCGGTCGCGTCGGCGTCGCCGCCGGCCACGGCGACGACCTCGACGTCGTCGATGCGCTCGAGCGCCGCCATGTGCCTGCGGGCGATCGCCCCCTCACCGACGAGGACGACCCGTGTGCGCTGCGTGCGCTGTGCCATGCCCCTCCTCTACGGTTCCCCTGTTGTGAACAATACTGTTGACAGTCCTGTCCGTCATCCGGTTCACGGTTCTGTGTTCCGCGTCGCCGACCTGAGAGACTGACCGGACCATGGGCGTGGCCGTGTCAGTGACCGATCGGTTGAGAGACGACATCCTCGAGGGCGCCTTCCCGCCCGGCGAGCGGCTGATCGAGCTGCAGCTCACCGAGCGGTACGGCGTCGGGCGGGCCGCCATCCG
>JBKPAS010000021.1:0-7810 GCA_046744265.1 Actinomycetota bacterium | reverse complement strand
CCCTACACCCGCGAGCCATTCCCCGGTCCCGACCACGTCGTGCCGTTCGGGCGGGGCCGCTACGTCACGCGGGGAACCGACCTGACGCTCGTGACGTGGGGCGCCACGGTCGAGCGGTCACGGCAGGCGGCCGCCCGGCTGGCCGAGGCGGGCGAGGGCGACGTCGAGGTCATCGACCTGCGCACGATCGTGCCCTACGACCAGGAGATCGTGGCCGAGTCGGTGCGGCGGACGTCACGCCTGCTCGTCGTCCACGAGGACATCCTCCGCGGTGGGTTCGGCGGCGAGATCGCCGCCTGGGCCGGCGAGGACCTGTTCTGGCACCTCGACGCGCCGGTTGGCCGCTTCGGCGCCGAGAACTGCCACGTGGCCTACGCCCCCGAGCTCGAGAGCGCCATCCTCCCCCAAGTCGACGACATCGTCGCCGCCGCCCGCAGCGTGCTGTCGGCCTAGCCCCCCAGGTCCCCCTAGTTGTCGCTCGAGGACGTCAGATCGTCGTAGTCGAGAAGCCGGTCGAGCAGACCGGCGACGACCACGACGAGGACTGCCGCTACGAACCCGAACAGCACGATCCCGGTCATATGCCTCACCTCATCGCGGGCCCGCCCCAACTGAGCGATCGGCTCGGCCGATTGCTCCGATCTTCAAGGCTGATATCCGCGATACCCGATGCCCGGTCATCCAAACCTACGCTCTGTGTCTCTGTGAACGCTCTCCGTTCTGGATGGGTTACGGCTCGCGGACCGTCACGAAAACGTAATAGGGTTTCGCCGTGGCTTCGGGACGTAGCCATCCGTCAGCGGGCCGCCTGCTGACGATGCTGCTGGGGGCGTGCCTCGCTCCGTTGGGCGTGCGCGCCATCGTCGACCTGTCCCTCACCCACGACAGCGTCCAGACGACCGGCGCCGCGGCCGAGCGGGCCGCGCTCAGCGAGGGGACGAACCTCGACGCTGCCCGCGCCGGCCGGTCGACGACGTCGGGCAGCGGCGGCGCCACGACCACGACGGTGCGGCCGACCACGACCACCACCGCGCCGACCACCACGACCGTGCCACGGACCACGACGACCACGGTGCGGCGGACCACCACGACGGCGCCCCCGTCCACCACGACCACCGAGGCGCCGGGGCCGACGCCGGCCGAGCAGGTCGTCACGCTGGTCAACGACGCCCGGGCCGACGCCGGCTGCGAGGCGCTCACGGTCGACGACCGGCTCGAGGCCGCGGCCCAGCTCCACGCCGAGGACATGTCGGCCCGCGACTACATGGACCACGTGAATCCCGAGGGCATGGACCCGCAGGACCGGGCCGAGGCCCAGGGCTTCACCAACCCGGTCGGCGAGAACATCGCCATGGGCTACCCGACCGCGCAGGCGGTGGTGGACGCGTGGATGAACTCGCCCGACCACCGGGCCAACATCGAGAACTGCGACTACCAGACGACCGGCGTCGGGGTCGAGAGCGACGGCTGGTACTGGGCGCAGGAGTTCGGCCTGTAGGCCGCGCGACGCGTTGAACCGCCGCGCAGTCGGGTAGACCATAAGACGGTGACCAGGACCCGAACCCCCCAGGACCGGGCGATGGCCGAGCTGCCCGAGGACCATCCGGGCTTCTCCGACCCCGAGTACCGGGCCCGCCGGGCGGCGATCGCCGCCGTCGGTGAGGTGTACCGGCCCGGCGACCCGATCCCCGACGTCACCTACACGCCCGAGGAGGACGAGGTCTGGCGCACCGTCTCCCGTGAGCTGGCCGTCAAGCACCGGAAGTACGCCTGCCGGGCCTACCTCGAGGGCGCGGCGGCGCTGACCCTGCCGGCCGACCGGGTCCCCCAGCTGCGGGAGGTCGACGAGCGGGTCCACGCGCTCGGCCGGTTCCACATCGAGCCGGTCCCCGGCCTGGTGCCGACCCGGGTGTTCTACGGGGCGCTGGCGCGGCGGACGTTCCTGTCGACTCAGTACATCCGCCACCACTCGGTGCCGCTGTACACGCCCGAGCCCGACATCGTCCACGAGATCATCGGGCACGCCAACATGCTGGCCAACCCGCTCTTCGCCGACCTGTACGAGGAGGCCGGCAAGGCGTCGGTGCGGGCGACGTCCGACGAGGCGCTGGCGTTCTTCTCGAAGGTCTTCTGGTTCACGCTCGAGTTCGGCGTGGTGCACGAGGGCGGTGAGCTGCGGGCCTACGGGGCCGGGCTGCTGTCGTCGTTCGGTGAGATCGAGGCGTTCCGGTCGGCCGAGATCAGGCCGTGGGACCTTCCCGCCATGGGCACGCTCGACTACGACATCACCCACTACCAGCCGGTGCTGTTCGCGGCCTCGTCGTTCGAGCGGATGGTCGACGACCTGCGGGCGTTCTTCGCCGGCTACGACGACGAGGCCCACGGCCGCTGGCTGGCGGCGGGCCGCCGGTCGGCGTAGCGCGCGGCCGCCTGTTTGCGTCGGCGATCGTCGGTTGGTCAGCCTGGCGCCCATGACGGTCGTCGACGAGGTGCTCACCGCCAACGCCGCGTTCGCCGAGACGTTCGTCGCGCCCCAGCCCACGCCGGTGCCCCAGCGGGCGCTGGCCGTGGTCACGTGCATGGACGCCCGCATCGACGTGTTCGGCGCGCTCGGGCTGGGGCTCGGCGAGGCGCACGTCATCCGGAACGCCGGGGGCATCGTGACCCGTGACGTGGTCCGCTCGCTGGTCGTGTCGCAGCACAAGCTGAAGACCCGGGAGATCCTCGTCATGGGCCACACCGAGTGCGGCATGGAAGGGCTCGACGAGGACGAGGTGGCCGCCGAGCTGGCCGAGACGACGGGGGCCCGCCCGGCGCTGGTGTTCGGCGGGTTCGCCGACGTCGCCGACGCGGTCCGCCGCTCGGTGAAGCACATCCAGGCGACGCCGTTCCTGCCGTACCGCGACGCCGTGCGGGGGTGCGTCTACGAGGTCGAGACGGGCCGGGTGCGCGAGGTCAGCTGAACGCAACCCCCAGCGCCGCCGCGAACTGGCGGGCGGCGGTCGTGAACACCCAGTCGTGGCCCCACCGGGCGAAAGGCGGGGCGGCCCGCGCCAGCACCCGGGCCGGTAGGCGGCGGGCCTCCAGCCGGGAGGTGACGCGGGCCTCGGTGGCCCCCGCCTGGGCCGCGCCCGCGAGGTCGGTCAGGTCGAGGCGGGCGTCGCCGGCGATGTCGCCCGCCACCCGGGCGACCACCAGCTCGGGCGCCCGCACGCTGGTCAACTCGACCGAGCAGCGGATGGCGTACGGCAGGGGCGGCCGGATGGCGCACCGCCACACCGCACCCTCGTCCAGCCCGGTGGCCTCGAACCGCCGCAACCACGGCCACCAGGACGGATAGGCCCCGACGCCGGTCAGGGCCTCCCACACCGCCTGGCGGGGCAGCGGGAACCGGAATGTGTGGTTCGAGCTGATCTCCATGCCATCTGTACCGACGCTGGGCCGGCCTCGGTTGTCCAGTCTGACGGCCAGTCTGACGATCGGCTGGCCGGGTAGCACTGCAGGGTGGGATCCCACTATCCCGAGGGTCAGGAGCCCTCCGACGAGCAGATCCAGCAGACGTTGGCCGAGGCGATCGCCGCGCTGCGCGCCGCCGGGGTGCCGTTCGTGCTGATCGGCGGCATGAGCACGGCGGCGTTCGCCCGGCCCCGCGTGACCGACGACATCGACGTGTTCGTCCGGCCGGACGCCGCCAACAACGCCCTGCAGGCGCTGGCACGCGCCGGCTTCCGCACCGAGGAGACCGATCCTCATTGGATCTACAAGGCGTTCCGGCACGGCGTGCTGGTCGACGTGATCTTCCGGTCGACCGGGGACCTCTACGTCGACGAGGAGATGCTGCGCCGGGCAGACGAGCAGGAGCACATGGGCGTGTCCGTCCCGCTCGTGGCGCCCGAGGACCTGCTGGTCATCAAGGCCGTCGCCGCAAACGAGGACAACCCGCGCCACTGGCACGACGCCCTGGCCGTGATCGCCCGGTGCCAGCTCGACTGGCAGTACCTGCTGCTCCGGGCCCGCCAGGCAGGACCCCGGCGCATCCTGAGCCTGCTGCTCTACGCCGAGTCCAACGATCTGGCCGTGCCGGCCGAGGTGATCGAGGCCCTGTTCGAGGTCGTCCACCCCTCCCGCGAGGTCGTCAGATGAATCACCAGCAGTTGCCCCCGCCGTACCTGGTCCAGCACATCCAGGACGCGCTGGCGTCCGACCCAAGGGCCCGCGAGCTGGGCGTCGACACCCAGGTGCTCGGCGACCAGGTCGTCCTGACCGGCACGGTCGCCACGCCGGACCTGCGGTCCGCCATCGGCGAGGTCGTGGCCGAGGTGGTCGAGCGCGAGGCCGGCCCCGAGTACGCCGTCGTCAACGAGCTGGCGGTGACGCCCCGGGGCGACGACGGCTCGGTGGAGGACCTGGCATGACGCGCATCGCGGCCGTCGCGGACATCCATGTCGGCACCGACTCGGTGGGGTGGGTGGCCGAGGGGCTGCAGCACATCGACGAGCGCGCCGACCTGCTGCTCCTGGCCGGGGACCTGACCCGGTGCGGCGAGGAGGTCGAGGCCCGGCTGGTGGTCGACGAGCTGCGCGACGTCCACGTTCCGATCGTGGCGGTGCTCGGTAACCACGACCACCACGCCGACCGGACCGGGGCGCTGGTCGACATCCTGACCGCGGCCGGGGTGCAGGTGCTCGACGGCACGGCCACCACCGTCGACGTCGACGGCGCCACGGTCGGCATCGCCGGGACCAAGGGGTTCGGCGGTGGGTTCGCCGGGGCGTGCGCCACCGCGTTCGGCGAGCCGGCCATGAAGGCGTTCGTGGAGGAGGCGGCGGCCGAGGCCGCCCGGCTGCGGTCCGCCCTCGAGGGGCTGGATACCGACCGCCGGGTCGCGCTGCTGCACTACTCGCCGGTCGAGGAGACGCTGCGGGGCGAGCGGCTGGAGATCTACCCCTTCCTCGGTAGCCACCTGCTGGCCGAGGCGGTCGACACGGCCGGCGCCGACCTGGTCGTCCACGGTCACGCCCACCACGGCAGCGAGCGGGGCGTCACGCCCGGCGGCACGCGGGTCCGCAACGTGGCCCAGCCGGTCATCCAGCAGGCCTACCGGGTCTTCGACCTGCACGCGCCGGTGGCCCGGGTGGCGTAGAGCCACCCGGGCCACCGCCGCACGGCCGTACGGTCAGGCCGCTTCGACGGTGGGAGCCGGCGCCGGGGCCTGCTCGAGCGCCAGGTCGAGGACCTTGGCCACGTCGTCGACGAGGTGGAAGGTCATCGCCTCGCGCACCGTCTCGGGCACGTCGTCGATGTCGGGCTCGTTGCGGGCCGGGAGGATCACCTCGCGCAGCCCGGCCCGGTGGGCGGCCAGCACCTTCTGCTTGACCCCGCCGATGGGCAGGACCCGGCCCTGCAGCGTGACCTCGCCGGTCATCGCCACCGTGTCGCGGACCGGGACGCCCTTCACCAGGCTGACCAGGGCGGTCGTCATCGTGATGCCGGCGCTCGGTCCGTCCTTGGGCACGGCCCCGGCAGGGAAGTGCACGTGGAACCGCTTGCCGTCGAAGGCGCTGGCGTCGACGCCCAGGTCGTCGGCCCGGGAGCGGACGTACGACAGGGCGATCTGCGCCGACTCCTTCATGACGTCGCCGAGCTGGCCGGTGACGGTCATGCCCGTCTCGCCGGGCATCGAGGTCGCCTCGACGAACAGCACGTCGCCGCCGACCCCGGTGACGGCCAGGCCGGTCGCCACGCCGGGCGTGGACGTCCGCTCGGTGGCCTCGGGCTGGAACTTCTGCCGGCCGAGGAACGTGCGCACGTCGGGCTCGTCCACGACGATCGGCGTGGCCTCGCCGGTCGCCACCTTCGTGGCCGCCTTGCGGAAGGCCTTGCCGAGCTCGCGCTCGAGGTTCCGCACGCCGGCCTCACGGGTGTAGCCGCTGACGATCGCGTGCAGCGCCGCGTCGGTGACGGTCACCTCGCCCTCGCGCAGGCCGTTGCGGGAGCGCTGGCGGGGGACCAGGTGGTCACGGGCGATCGCGACCTTCTCCTCCTCGGTGTAGCCGTCGAGCCGGATGACCTCCATGCGGTCGAGCAGCGGGCCGGGGATGGCCTCGAGCACGTTCGCCGTGGCCAGGAACAGCACGTCGGACAGGTCGAGGTCGATCTCGAGGTAGTGGTCGCGGAACGTGTGGTTCTGCTCGGGGTCGAGCACCTCGAGCAGAGCGGACGTGGGGTCGCCCCGCCAGTCGGCACCGAGCTTGTCGACCTCGTCGAGCAGCACGACGGGGTTCATCGTGCCGGCCTCCGTCAGGGCCCGGACGATGCGGCCGGGCTGGGCGCCGACGTAGGTGCGCCGGTGGCCCCGGATCTCGGCCTCGTCGCGCACGCCACCCAGGGCGACCCGGGTGAACTTGCGGTCGAGCGCCCGGGCGACCGAGGCGCCGAGCGACGTCTTGCCCACGCCGGGGGGACCGGCCAGGGCGACGATGGCGCCGGGCTTGCGGCCCCGGGGGTCGGGCTTGTCGTCGGCTTCGGCCTCGCCGGCTGCGGCCCGCTCGGCCAGCAGCTTGCGGACGGCCAGCAGCTCGACGATGCGCTCCTTGACCTCCTCGAGGCCGGTGTGGTCCTCGTCGAGGACCCGGCGGGCCGCGTCGATGTCGAGGTCGTCGGTGCTGCGCTCGCCCCACGGCACGTCGAAGACGGTGTCGAGCCAGTTGCGGATCCACCCGTGCTCGGTGGCCTGTTCGGGCGTGCGCTCGAGCCGGCTGATCTCGCGCTCGATCGCCTTCTGGGCGTCGTCGCCCAGGGCGCCGGCCTCGACCAGCTTGGCGAGGCGGTCGCGGTAGGTGGCGATGAGGTCCTCACCGTCGTCCTCGCCGAGCTCCTTGCGGATGGCGTCCATCTGCTGGCGCAGGAGGAACTCGCGCTGGCGGTCCTCCAGGCCCTCGGACACGTCGTTGCGGATCTTGTCGGCCAGCTGGCGCTCGGCCAGGGCCTGCTTGACCCAGCCCAGGACCAGCGTCAACCGCTGGTCGAGCTCCGCGGTCTCGAGCAGGGCGATCTTGCGGTCGACGGTCAGGTCCGGCCACCAGCCCACCAGGTCGGCGAGGGCGGACGGGTCCTCCGCGCTGCGGAGCACCTCGGCCAGGCGGCGACCGCCGATGCTCTCGAACAGGGCCCGCAGGGCGGCGCGCAGCTCGGTCGCCAGCTCGTCGGTCCTCTCGGTCGTCTCGTCGGGGATCGGCGACGCGTGCAGCCACAGGGCCGACGTCTCGCCGACCACGCCGGTGCCCACCTCGGCCCGGGTTGTGGCCCGGATGATCAGGGCGGGGACGCCGCCGGGGAGGTTGCCACGGTTCTCGACGCGGGCGATCGTGCCCACGCGGGCGTAGCGCCCGTCCTCGTGGCGGGGGAGGAGCATCAGGGTGTCGCCGGAGCGCTCGGCCGCGTCGGCGGCAGCGCGGGCCTCGTCGGTCTCGAGCGCCAGGGTCACGACCATGTGCGGCAGCACGACGTCGTCGTTCAGCGGGAGGACCGGCAGAGTGAGGGTGTCGAGATCAGCCATTGGGGTGCGGGCTCCTCGCAACGAGGGTTTGACTGAGTGCGTTAACGATACGGACTGGTCGGACATTCCCCAACGGAAGAAACCTGAGTGCTCACCACTCAGGTTCTCGCGTTTCCGGCTGTCGGGGTCGATCCGCGTAGGTTGGCGGCCGTGTCCGTGATCCAGCAGGCGCAGCAGGCCGATGGGCTGCAATCCGCGTGCGGTGAGTCGCCGTCGTATATCTGCGAGCGGGTCTACGACGCGACCGGCAGC
>JBKPAS010000056.1:0-7229 GCA_046744265.1 Actinomycetota bacterium | reverse complement strand
CCCGCGACGGCCGCTCCGCCTGCAGCCCCCGCCCTCGGTCCGGACTCACCCGCAGGAGCCGCCCCACACCCCGGGGCGACTGCGGCCCCTCCGCCAGCGACCGCCACCCCGGGGTCCGGGACCACTGGCCCGGCGCCGGCCGGGCATGGTCCCGGCGATGGTGCGCCCCGCCGCCCGGGGAGCAGGCATGGCGGGACGGGCGGACCCGGGCCGACCCAGTCAGGGCCCGTCCGCCGACCGGTGCCGGGTCCCGAGGCGACCCGCACCGCCAGCGGTCTGCTCAAGCGGACGCCGGTCGGTTCGCCCATGACGCCGCCGGCGGTTCCCTCGGACGACCTCCTGGCCGCCCTCAGTCGCCACACCAACGTCCGCCGCGGTGCTGGCACGACGGCCGACGCCACGCCGGCCCCCGGCCTTCCGCACGCCCCACCGCACAACACGCCGACCCCGGGCCCGCTGCAGGCCACGCCGCCGCCCGGCCCGGCACCGGGCAGCGATGCGGTGCCGGGTCACAGGCCGGTCCAGGCATCGCAGGGCGTCGGGCAGGCGGGGCCCGACGCGGACTCGAGCTTGTCTACGAACGGCCGGCTCGGCGCGCCACCGTCACCGCCGCCGGCGGGTACCACTGCGAGCGGGCTCGCTCGGCGGGTCCGGGGCATGAACATGCCCGACACCGACCCGTTGGCGGTCCGCCGGCGCGATCGGGGCGGCACGCCGGCCCCCGAGCCGACGAACCAGCACTCCCCCGACGACGTCTACGGGTTCCTCACCAGCTTCACCTCGGGCGTGCAGCGGGGCCTCGACGAGGCGCACACACGGGGCCGCGACGACCGCTGATCGGAGGCCGATCTCAGGGACCGGCACGCGGGAGGACCTGCCGAGGGGGCAGATCGCCGTCATGCTCGACCCCGAGGACAACGAGTTCCGCCTCCTTTCCCCGCCACGGTCCTAGGGATCAGATGCGCAGGCGGTCGTGCAAGGCGTCAGCCAGGGCGGACGGGCCAGCCGCGTCCACGCCGACGCTGGCGTCGCGGCCGCTGAGCCAGAGCACGATCTCGGATAGCGGGCCGCGCAGGGCCAGTTCGCGGCGATCGCGTCCGGCACGCCACTCCGGGCCCTCTTCGGTGACGACGTGCACGGACACGTCTCGCAGCCGCGAGCGGTTGTAGCGCAGCAGCCAGGGATCGTCGGGGAGAGATCCGGTTGCGTCGAGCGGGCCACGCTGGCCGGGCGGCGCACGTCCTCGTGGTGCACGAAGTGCTCCCACAACGCGATCGGCGCGACGAGTGGGCGAAGAACCGGGCCTGGCGGCCGCCTGTCGAGCCTGTCCAGACACCACTCCCAGGAACGGGGTCGGCCGTTGAGAAGCCGTGCCACGAACGGCCGGTCCAAGTACACCTCGCTGAGGCGTAGTCCGGTGCGGACCACGAAGCCGCGAGCGAGACAGGCAGGCCAGCCTCCAACGCGGTCCTGGGCGACGAGGTGACGAGCCACGTCCGACGCGCGCCAGCCCGCGGCCAGCGTGGGCGCCTCCGGACCGACCGAGTGCAGCGTCTGGAGCAGGCCCCGCCGCTCGGCCGCGATGTCGTCCGCGATCGTCCCGATCGGGCCACGATCACGGGCCACCGGCCCGCGCGCCAAACCAGCACGACAGCCCGGGATCGGTCCCGACGCCTCCTAGGAGCCGGACCGGTCGTCGGCGGGCGGGGCCATCGACGAGATCATGGCCCGCATCTGCTCGTGGACGACGTTGACGGCCTGCAACGGGCGGATCATCACACGGAACTCCACGATGCGGCCGTCGCCGTCGCACCGGATGATGTCGACGCCGTTCACGTACTTGCCCTCGACCGTCGTCTCGAACTCGAGCACCGCCGTGTCGCCCGCCATGACCTGCTTCGTGTACCGGAAGCGTCCACCGGAGGAGCCGGACGAGCCCGACGAGCCGGAGCCGGCCGCCGACGCCCCACCCCCACCCGGCAGCGTCGCCGCGGCCGCCTGCAGGTAGAGCTTGGTGATCGCCTTCCCCTCCTGGGGCGTGTAGACGATCGGCGAGTAGAAGACCACGTCGTCGGCGAGCAGTTCGTCGAGCCCGCCGGACAGCTCACCCCGCAGGTGCTGGTGCCACCGCTCGACAACGTCTTCGATCATCCCCGGCCCCCAATCGCCACAGGCTCAGGCCCCGACATACGCCGCCAGATGCTCGCCCGTCAACGTGGAGCGGGCGCCGACGAGGTCGGCGGGTGTGCCCTCGAAGACGATGCGGCCGCCGTCGTGGCCGGCGCCGGGGCCGAGGTCGATGATCCAGTCGGCGTGTGCCATGACCGCCTGGTGGTGCTCGATGACGACGACCGATTTGCCCGAGTCGACCAGACGGTCGAGCAGGCCGAGCAGCTGCTCGACGTCGGCGAGGTGGAGGCCGGTGGTCGGCTCGTCGAGGACGTAGACGCCGCCCTTCTCGCCCATGTGGGTGGCCAGCTTGAGCCGCTGCCGCTCACCGGCGGACAGCGTGGTCAGCGGCTGCCCCAACGTCAGGTAGCCGAGCCCGACGTCGGCGAGCCGGCCGAGGATCTTGTGCGCGGCAGGCGTGCGGGCCGAGCCGGCCCCGAAGAACTCCTCCGCCTCGGTCACCGACATCGCCAACACCTCGCTGATGTCGCGGCCGCCGAGGTGGTAGTCCAGCACCGACGCGTCGAACCGCTTCCCCTCGCACTCCTCGCAGGTGGTGGCCATGCTGGCCATGACGCCCAGGTCGGTGTAGATGACACCGGCGCCGTTGCAGTTGGGGCAGGCGCCCTCGGAGTTGGCGCTGAACAGCGCCGGCTTCACGCCGTTGGCCTTGGCGAACGCCTTGCGGATCGGGTCGAGCAGCCCGGTGTACGTGGCGGGGTTCGAGCGCCGGGACCCCTTGATGGCCGTCTGGTCGACGACGACCACCCCGTCACGCCCGGCGAGGTTGCCGTGGACCAGCGAGCTCTTGCCCGAGCCCGCCACGCCGGTGACGACGGTCAGCACGCCGAGCGGGATGTCGACGTCGACGTCCTGCAGGTTGTGGAGGTTGGCGCCGCGCACCTCCAGGGTGCCCGTCAGAGTGCGTACCAACGGCTTCAGGGACGCCCGGTCGTCGAGGTGCCGCCCGGTGAGCGTGTCGCTCGCCCGCAGGCCCTCGAGAGTGCCCTCGAAGCAGACGCTACCGCCCGCCGCCCCGGCGCCGGGACCGAGGTCGACGACGTGGTCGGCAATCGCGATCGCCTCCGGCTTGTGCTCGATGACCAGCACCGTGTTGCCCTTGTCGCGCAGCCGCAGCAGCAGGTCGTTCATCCGCTGGATGTCGTGCGGGTGCAGGCCGATGGTGGGCTCGTCGAAGACGTACGTGACGTCGGTGAGCGACGAACCGAGGTGGCGGATCAGCTTGGTGCGCTGGGCCTCGCCACCCGACAGCGTGGCCGACGGCCGGTCGAGCGAGAGGTAGCCCAACCCGATCTCCACGAACGAGTCGAGCGTGTGCGCCAGGGTGGCGAGCAGCGGCGCCACCGACGGCTCGTCGAGGCCCCGGACCCAGTCGGCCAGGTCGCTGATCTGCATCGCGCACGCGTCGGCGATGTTGATGCCCTTGATCTTCGACGACCGGGCCGCCTCGCTGAGCCGGGTGCCGCCGCAGTCGGGGCAGGCGGTGAACGTGATCGCCCGGTCGACGAAGGCGCGGACGTGCGGCTGCATCGCCTCGCGATCCTTGGAGAGGAAGGACTTCTGGATCCGCGGGATCAGCCCCTCGTACGTCAGGTTGACGCCGTCGACCTTGATCTTGGTCGGCTCCTTGTGGAGCAGGTCGCGCAGCTCGGACTTGGTGTATTTGCGGATCGGCTTGTCGGGGTCGAAGAAGCCGCAGCCCCTGAAGATGCGGCCGTACCAGCCGTCCATGCTGTAGCCGGGGATCGTGAGCGCACCCTCGTTGAGCGACTTGCTGTCGTCGTACAGCTGGGACAGGTCGAAGTCCGAGACCGTGCCCATGCCCTCGCAGCGGGGGCACATGCCGCCGGTGCGGGTGAAGCTCACCCGCTCGGCCTTGCGGTCACCGCGCTCGACGGTGATCGCACCGGCCGCCCGGACCGAGGCGACGTTGAACGAGAACGCCTGGGGTGAGCCGATGTGCGGCTGCCCGAGCCGGCTGAACAGGATGCGGAGCAGCGCGTTGGCGTCGGTGGCGGTGCCGACTGTGGAGCGGACATTGGCACCCATGCGCTCCTGGTCGACGATGATCGCGGTTGTCAGCCCCTCGAGCACGTCGACGTCGGGCCGGGCCATGCTCGGCATGAAGCCCTGGACGAAGGTGCTGTAGGTCTCGTTGATCATCCGCTGCGACTCGGCGGCGATCGTGGCGAACACCAGCGAGCTCTTGCCCGAGCCCGAGACGCCGGTGAACACCGTCAGCCGGCGCTTCGGCAGCTCGACGTTGACGTCCTTGAGGTTGTTCTCGCGTGCGCCGAGCACGCGGATCAGGTCGTGGCTGTCGGCACCGTGCGGCGCAGGCGACTGCGTGTCGTGCGCGTCCCGCGCGTCCGTCTTCGTGGCCATGCTCATCGGTCTCAGCGCAACTCCTGGATGCGGATCAGCGTGCCCGCGGGGTCGCGGAAGGCGCAGTCGCGGATGCCGTACGGCTGGTCGGTCGGCTCCTGGACGACCTCGGCGTGGCTGGCCTGCAGCCGCTCGAAGGTGGCGTCGAGGTCCTTGGTGGCCAGGTTGATGCTGGCGTAAGTGCCCTTGGCCATCATCTCGGCGATCATGCCGCGCTCGTCGTCGGTGACGCCGGGGTCGGCGTCGGGCGGGTACAGCACGATCGACGTGCCGGGCTGGTCGGGCGGGCCCACCGTGATCCAGTGCATGTCGCCGTATTCGACATGGTTGCGGACCTCGAAGCCGAGGGTGTCGCGGTAGAAAGCCAGGGAGGCCTCGGGGTCGGTGTGCGGGAGCATGGTCGCGTGAATCGTGATGTCCATGGCGGTCATGCTCGCTGCGGCTCGGGGGTTCGCGCTTCTCGATTCCTGACGGGTCTGGCCACCCGTTTCGCCACGCAGGGTGGCATACCCGCCATCTCGCCCGCCGCCTCGCGGCGGTAGGTGCTGGGCGGCATGCCGACCAGCTCGGTGAAGCGGGTGCTGAAGGTGCCCAGCGACGAGCAGCCGACCGCGAAGCAGACGTCGGTGACGCTGAGGTCGCCGCGGCGCAGCAGCGCCATCGCGCGCTCGATGCGGCGCGTCATGAGATAGGAGTACGGCGACTCGCCATAGGCGAGCCGGAACTGGCGGCTGAGGTGCCCGGCCGACATGCCCACGTCGCGGGCCAGCGCCTCGACGTTCAGCGCCTCGGCGTACTCGCGGTCGACCCGGTCCCGGACGCGGCGCAGCAGCGCGAGGTCGCGCAGGCGCTGCGCGGCGGCGGGTGTGCTGGTCACCTGCGCGATCGTGCCACGTCGGGCCCGAGTCGGCCCAGCGCCGCAGGCCGTAGCGTGTGCGCCGTATGGCGTCTGCGGCTTCCTCCTCTCCCCTGGTCGTCGCGGTCGCCCAGCCGCCGTGCGTGCCGGGCGACGCCGTGGCCAACGCCGCCGCGCATGCGGCCGCGGTCCGCTCGGCCGGGCCACGAGCGCGGGTGGTGGCATTCCCCGAGATGTCCCTGACCGGGTACGTGTTCGACGCACCGACCGTGGCCGGCGACGACCCTGTCCTGGACCCGATCGTGGCCGCGTGCGCTGAGACCGGGTCCGTTGCCCTGGTCGGCGCGCCCGTCGAGGCTGGCGGTGAGCGGTCCATCGGGGTGCTCGCCGTGGACGGGGACGGCGCCCGGGTCGCCTACCGCAAGATGTTCCTGGGTGGGGCCGAGCCGGGGTCCTTCACGCCCGGGACCGAGCCCGGGGTGGTCGAGGTCGACGGGTGGCGGCTCGGCCTGGCGATCTGCAAGGACACGGGTGTCCCCGAGCACGCGGCCCGCACGTGCGCGCTGGGTGTCGATGCCTACCTGGCGGGGGTCCTCGAGTTCCCGGAGGATGCCGCCGTTCCCGAGCAGCGGGCCCACCGCATCGCCGCCGAGCACGGGGTGTGGGTGGCGATCGCCAGCTTCGCCGGCCCGGCCGGCGGTGACTACCAGGCCGCACCGGGCGGCTCGGGCGTCTGGGGGCCGGACGGGGCGGTCCATGCCCGAGCGGGTGCCGAGTCCGGCGCGGTCGTGTGGGCAGCGCTACCTGCAAACCTGTAGGTTGTCGCCGCGGCATCCTCGCCCCTTGGCGGGATGGGACAGGAGGAATGCAATGAGAAAGCCAGTGTTGAGCGCCGCCCTCGCGGCGGCGCTTGTCGTCGCGACCGGCGGGACTGCGTTTGCGGGTGAGATCACCGGCAACGACAAGCCGACTCCGATCAACCAATACCGGGCCGGATCGATCTGCTCGTTCTCCGGGCAGAACGACAACCCGACCTCGACCGAGCCGTACGACGGCGGGCGAGTCCAGTCGTTCGGCGACATCGTCCAGGAGGCGATCGACGTCGAGGGCGACGGCCACGGAGCCTCGGCGTTGGTGCCCGTCATCACGTCGGACGGGCCAGGCGTCAACTGCCGCGGCTACGCGAGCGGCGGGGGCGGCTGACCAGCGCCTCACCAGCGCCTCACCACGGGACGCGGCCAGCGTCGTCGAAGAAGCCCCCGGTGGGGCCGTCGGGAGTCAGGGTCGCGAGGGCGACGATCGCCCTCGCGCCCTGCTCGACGGTCTTGTGGCCGCTGTGGCCGTTGAGGTCGGTGGCCGTGTAGCCGGGGTCGGCGGCGTTGACCTTCCAGCCCGGCAGCGCCTTGGCCAGCATGGTGGTCACCATGTTGAGCGCCGCCTTCGACGACGGGTAGACGACGCTGACGAAGCCCGACTCGAGGCGGGTGGGGTCGTTCGTGACGGTGAGCGACCCCATGCCGCTCGAGACCATGACGATCCTCGGTAGGTCGGCCTTGCCGAGCAGCGGCAGGAAGGCGTGCGTGACGCGCACGGGCCCGAGCAGGTTGACCCCGTAGACGGCCAGGAAGTCGCTCGGCACGGTGTCGAGCGGGTCGGCGGGTCCTCCGACGATGCCGGCGTTGTTGACCAGGACGTCGAGGTGCCCGACGTCCTGCGCCACCTGGTCGGCGGCGGCCTCGACCGACTCGTCGGAGGTGACGTCCAGCTGGACGAACCGCACGTCGGCCCCGTCCGCAAC
>JBKPAS010000018.1:0-21226 GCA_046744265.1 Actinomycetota bacterium | reverse complement strand
GCCGCAGCCCGAGCGAGCGGGCGAGCGGCAGCGTCGGGCACAGGATCAGGGCGTTCCCCCGGGCGGCGGCCGCCCACGCCACCGGGTACACGTCGGCCGCCGGCGGCAGCCGCACCACCCCGCACCCCACATCCAGCGCCTCCCCCGCCAGGTCGCCGACGAACCCGCCCCCGACATCGTCGGGCACACGACGGTTTCGGGGGCGAGAACGAGAAGGGGCGGGTGGCAGGGCCGGCACGACCCGCTCCGGCGTCGCCGTGCGCAGCAGCGAGGCCGGGCGGCCCGCCCACCGCCACGCGGCCCACGAGGCCAGGTCGATGAGGTCCGGCGTCGGGCCCCTCCCCGACCACTTGGCGAGCGGGCGCAGGGCGACGCCGGCGGGCGGCGTGACGTCCACCGCCACCACCCAGCCCCCGACCCGGCGGCCAGCGAGCGCGATGCGGACCCGGTCGCCGACGCGGGCCTGGTCCCCGACGGCGTCGGGGACCAGGTAGTCGAACGTCTTGTCGATGGCGGGCTCGTCGGGCAGGACCCGGACGACTCGCCGAGCAGACGAGCCCAGAGGCGAGCCCTGGGAAAGGCTCAGAGACCCAGTGCGGACTTGAGTTCGTCGACCCGGGTCGTCTGCTCCCAGGAGAACTCCTTCTCGTCGCGCCCGAAGTGCCCGTAGGCGGCCGTCTTCTTGTAGATCGGCTTGCGCAGGTCGAGGTCGCGCACGATGGCGGCCGGACGCAGGTCGAACACCTGCTGCACCGCCGTGCTGATGCGCTCGGGGTCGACGGTCTCGGTGCCGAACGTCTCGACCAGCAGCGACACCGGGTGGGCGACGCCGATCGCGTACGCCACCTGCACCTCGCAGCGCCGGGCCGCGCCCGCGGCCACGACGTTCTTGGCGACCCACCGGGCGGCATACGCGGCCGACCGGTCGACCTTGGACGGGTCCTTCCCCGAGAACGCACCGCCGCCGTGGCGGGCGGCGCCGCCGTAGGTGTCGACGATGATCTTGCGGCCGGTGAGCCCGCAGTCGGCGTGGGGGCCGCCCAGCTCGAACGACCCGGTCGGGTTCACGAGCACCCGGTAGTCGTCGTCGTGGAACTGCGGCGGCACCAGCGGCCGGATCACGTGCTCGATCAGGTCGGGCTTGATGAGCGTCTCGGCGTCGAGCCCCGGCTGGTGCTGCGTCGAGATGAGCACGGTCTTCAGCGCGACCGGAACCCCGTCGCGGTACTCGAGCGTGACCTGGGTCTTCCCGTCGGGCCGCAGGTAGGGCAGGATGCCGGCCTTGCGCACCTCGGACAGCCGGTGCGCCAGCCGGTGGGCCAGCCAGATCGGCAGCGGCATCAGGTCTTCGGTCTCGTCGACCGCGTAGCCGAACATCATCCCCTGGTCGCCGGCGCCCTGCATGTCGAGGTCTTCCTCGGCGTCGCCGGTGCGCTTCTCGTACGCGGCGTCGACGCCCTGGGCGATGTCGGGCGACTGCGGGTCGATCGAGGTGACCACGCCGCAGGTGTGGCCGTCGAAGCCCACCGACTCGCGGTCGTAGCCGATGCCCTTGATCGTGTCGCGCACGACCGTGGGGATCTCGACGTACGCGCTGGTGGTGATCTCGCCGGCGACGACGGCCAGGCCGGTCGTCACGAGGGTCTCGCAGGCCACGCGGGCCTGCGAGTCCTGCGCGAGGATCGCGTCCAGGATCGAGTCACTGATCTGATCGGCCATCTTGTCGGGATGGCCCTCGGTGACCGACTCCGACGTGAAGGTCCACTGACTCACGGCTTGTTTCTCCTCTCGAGGACAGCATTGAACACGGCACGGGCGACGGCCCGTTTGTCGGCCAATGGCACCTCGCGCTCAGTGCCCTCGGCGTCCAGGATCACGACGTGGTTGGTGTCGTGCTCGAACCCGGCGCCTGGTGCCGTCACATCGTTGGCGACGATCACGTCCGCGCCTTTGCCCAGCAACTTGGCCGCTGCATTCTCTCGCAGATCTTCGGTCTCTGCTGCAAATCCGACCAGCGTCTGACCCGGCGGCTTGCGCCCGCCAAGGCCGGACAGGATGTCGGGCGTCGGCTCGAGCAGGATCTCGGGCACCCCGCCGGCCTTCTTGATCTTGCGGTCGGACACCTGCTTCGGCCGGAAGTCGGCCACCGCCGCCGCCATGACCACGATGTCGGCCGTCGCCGCGGCCGACACCACGGCGTCATGCATCTCGGCCGCGGTCTCGACCCGCACGACGTCGGCCCCCGACGGACCGGGCAGCCGCGTCGTCGTGACCAGCGTGACCTTGGCGCCCCGGGACGCGGCCTCGTCGGCCAGGGCGTGACCCTGCTTGCCCGACGACCGGTTCCCGAGGAAGCGGACCGGGTCGATCGGCTCGCGGGTGCCGCCGGCGCTCACGACCACGTGCAGGCCGGCCATGTCGCGCCCGGGCGCCCCCGCGGCGAGGACCGACTCGACGGCCGCCACGATCGTCTCGGGCGACGCCAGGCGGCCCGCCCCGATGTCGCCGCCGGCCAGCCGCCCCTGCTCGGGATCGACGACGTGCACCCCCCGCCGCCGCAGCGTGGCGACGTTGTCGCGCACGGCCGGGTGATTCCACATCTCGGTGTGCATCGCCGGGCAGACGACGACCGGGGCCTCGGTGGCGAGCAGCGTGGCCGTGAGCAGGTCGCTCGAGATGCCCGCCGCGTACGACCCGATGACGCGGGCGGTCGCCGGGACCACGAGCACGAGGTCGGCCGACTGGCCCAGCCGCGTGTGGGGGATCGGGTCGCCGTCGTGCCACAGCGACGTGTGCACCGGCTCGGACGCCAGGGCCGAGAACGTCGTCTCGCCCACGAACCGCGTGGCCCCCCGGGTCATGACCGGCGCGACGCGGGCGCCGGCGTCGACCAGCCGGCGGCACACCTCGATCGCCTTGTAGGCGGCGATGCCGCCCGAGACCCCGAGGACGATGCGCCGACCCTCGAGCACCGGCGGACCCTCGACCGTGCCGACCCTGCGAACCCGAACCCTGCCGACCCTCGACCGACCGGCTACGACTCGGCCGGTGCGGAGCCCTGCCCGGCGTCGCCGCCCTCGACCGCGGCCGGCGCCTCGCCGGCCTTCTGGTCGCCGTGGACGGGCACGATCTTGTCGCCGGCGATCTCCTCGAAGGCGATCGACAGCGGCTTGCGGGCGACCGATGTCACCTGCGGCGGGACGATCGCGCCGAGGCCCTCGCCCAGCTGGTTGAAGTAGGCGTTGATCTGCCGGGTGCGGGTCGCCGAGAGGGTGACGAGCGAGAACTTGGAACCGGCCCGCTCGAGAAGGTCCTCGATCGAGGGGCTCATCATCGTGTCTTGGCGGGAGGCCATGAGGGCGCGCACCTCGCTGGGGCTGATGGGTCGGACGGGGGAACCGAAGGGACAAGGATACCGCCTGCCGGCGCCCGGGCGTGAATCCCCGACGGGCGCTACCAGGACTGATGCATGGTCGCGGCGACGACGCGGTCGCAGATCTCGTCGGGCGAGAGCGCGCCCGAGTCGAGCACGAGGTCGTAGATCGACAGGTCCTCGAGGTCGATGCCGTACACCGCGAGGTAGCGCTCACGCTCGACGCGCTGCCGCGTGGCGTTGTCGTCGAGCGCCTGCTCGAGCGTGATGCCCTCGCGCCCGGCCACCCGGCTGGCCCGGACGCGAGGGTCACAATCGATCCATGTCTTGACGGACGGGAGCCCGTCGTGGTGGGCGATCCACCCGCCGAGGCGGGACTCGATGACGACGTCACCCTTGCGGGCCCGAGCCGCCAGCCGGGTGTCGAGCTCGACGTCGATCTCGGGGTGCTCCGCGGCGTACGCCCCGAACGCCGCCAGGCTCATTCCCCGCTCGGCGGCCATGGAGCGGAACACCTCGCCGCCGGGCAACAGCTCGACGGCGAGAGCACGGGCGACACGTCTCGATGCGGTGGTCGTGCCCGAGCCCGGCGGGCCGGAGACCGTGATCAGCAACCGAGGGTGCGTGGCGCCCGGCTCAACCGGAGAACGCTTCGAGGAGGGCCTTGCGCTGCTGCTCGCCCAGGCCCCGCACGCGCCGCGTGTCGGCGATGCCGATGTCTTCCATGGCACGTCGGGCCCGGACCTTGCCGACGCCGGGCAGCGACTCGAGCACCGCCAGGACCTTCATCTTGCCCACCGTGTCGTCCGCGTCGGCCTGCTGGAGAAGCTCGCTCAGGGTAAGCGACCCCATCTTGAGCTTCTCCTTCAGCTCGGCCCGGGCGCGGCGGGCCTCGGCGGCCTTGGCTAGTGCGGCTTCGCGCTGCTCGGGTGTGAGGTTGGGAGGCTGAGGCATGAACGCGCACGTTAGCCCACCCCGCGACCTGGTCTGCGACACAAGCCACCTGGGAGCCCCATTTTTCCTAAGCGGATGAAAGCTCCGTGGCGATGGCCCGGGCCGCGCCGACCGGGTCGCCCGCCCGAGTGACCGCCCGGCCGAGGACCAGCAGGTCGGCGCCGTCGGCCGCGGCGCGGGCCGGGGTGGCCACCCGGCCCTGGTCGTCGGCGGGGGCGCCCTCGGGCCGGATGCCGGGCGTCACGAGCACCGCACGGGGTGCCAGCTGGCGCACGGCCGGCAGGTCGGGGGCCCCGCACACGAAGCCGTCGCATCCCCCCTCGAGCCCGGCCGTCACCCGCTGGTGCAGGAGGTGCGTGCTGACCTCCGGCTCGCTCGTCAGGACCGTGACGGCGAGCGCGACGGGGTCGGGCAGGTCCGCGCCGGCCGCCCCCTCGCGCAGGCCCTCGACCCCGGCACGCACCATCGTGGGGCCGCCGGCGGCGTGCAGGGTCAGGTAGCGGACCCCCAGCGCCCCGAGCACCCGGGCCGACCGCTCGACGGTCGTGGGGATGTCGTGCAGCTTCAGGTCGCAGAACACGTCCACGTCGAGGTCGATGAGCGCGGTGATGGCCTCAGGGCCGGCGGCGCTGTACAGCTCGAGGCCGACCTTCATCGTGCCGAACCACGGCCGCAGCTCTCGGGCCAGCCGCACGGCGGCGACGAGGTCGTCGACGTCGAGCGCCAGGGCGAGCCGACGCCGGACGTCCTCGGGGGCGCCGGCCTGCGCCTCGGGGTCGGGGTTCGCCTCGGGGTTGGCGTCGGTCTGCGGCTTGGTCCCGGTCCCTGCGTCCCTGCCGTTCATCGGCGTCTCCTCGTTACTCGTCGACCTGGCCGATCACCTCGCCGAGGCTGCGTACCCCGTGCCGGACGGCCCATGCTCGCAGCTCGGCGAGCACTCGGCCGGGAGCCCGGGGGTCGGCGAACGTGGCCGTCCCCACCTGGACCGCCGACGCACCGGCCAGCAGCATCTCGGCCGCGTCGGCGCCGGACGCCACGCCGCCCACGCCCACGATCGGCAGGTCGGGCAGCGCCCGGTGGACGTCGAACACCGCCCGCACGGCGATCGGGTGGATGGCCGGCCCCGAGAGCCCCCCACCCCGCACCCCGGCCCCGAGGCGGAACCGGCGGGTCTCGGGGTCGATGGCCATGCCCATCACGGTGTTGACCAGGGTGACGGCCTCGGCGCCGGCCTGCTGGGCGGCGGCGGCGATGGACGCCAGGTCGCCCACGTTGGGGCTCAGCTTGGCCCACAGCGGGCGCCCGCACGCAGACGCCGCCACCGCGTCGCGGGTGGCGGATGCCGAGTGGGCGAACAGGTCGCGGCCCGACTCGGTGTTGGGGCACGACAGGTTGACCTCGACCGCGACGACGCCGGGCGGGGCGTCGGCGAGCATGGCGGCGGCCTTCTCGTACTCGGCCACCGTGCGGCCCCAGATCGACGCCAGCACCCGGGCGCCGGTGGCCAGCAGCGGGGGCAGGTCCTCGGCCAGCCAGGCGGCCACGCCCGGCCCCTGCAGGCCGACCGAGTTGATCATGCCGGCCGCCGTCTCGTGGACCCGCAGCGGCGGGTTGCCCGCCCACGGCTCGGCGTGCAGGGACTTCACGACCACGGCGCCGAGGGCGCCGAGGTCGAGGTACGGCGCCAGCTCGGCCCCGTGGCCCGCGGTGCCCGAGGCGGTCATGACGGGGTTCGGCAGCGTCACCGACCCCACGCGGGCCGTGAGGTCCACGCCCCGCTCCCCCGCATCGAGCCTGTCCCGGCGGAGCCGGCCCTGCCGCCTCACGGTGAGCTCGGGCTCGCGATCGGGATCGGGATCGCTGTCGTCGCCTGATACTCCTGGAGCGTCTGCACGCGGAGGTGGTGCTGGGCGTGGTCGATGGTGCTCTCGGCCGCGGCCAGCGCCGCCGCCGCCGTGGTCAGGCACGGGATGCGGTGCTGGTTGGCCGCCCGGCGGATGTAGGCGCCGTCGGCCCGGGCCCCCCGGCCCCGGGGGCTGTTGACGACCAACTGGACCTTGCCGTCGCCGATCAGGTCGAGCGCGGTCGGCAACCCGTCGCTGGCCGCAGAGGCGCCGTCGCCCGCCACCCCGTCGTCCAGCGCCACCTTGGCCACCCGCTGGGACACGGGCACACCGTGCGCCTCGAGGTAGTCGGCGGTACCGACCGTGGCGGCGATCTCGAACCCCAGCTCGACGAACCGGGACGCGGCCCGAAGGCCGGCCGCCTTGTCGCGGTCCGCCAGCGACAGGAACACCATGCCGGACGCAGGCAGCCGGTCGCCCGCCGCCACCTGGGCCTTGCCGAACGCCAGGCCGAACGTCCGGTCGATGCCCATGACCTCGCCGGTCGAGCGCATCTCGGGCCCGAGGACCGTGTCGACGTCGGGGAACCGGTTGAACGGCAGGACGGCCTCCTTGACGGCGACGTGCCCGCCGACCGGCGGCCGCAGCAGGCCCTCGGCCCGCAGCGACGCCAGCGTCTCCCCGACCATCACCCGGGCCGCCAGCTTGACCAGCGGCACACCGGTGGCCTTGGCCACGAACGGGACGGTCCGGCTGGCCCGGGGGTTGGCCTCGATGACGAACACCTCGTCGGCCTTGACCGCATACTGCACGTTGATCAGGCCCCGGACGTCCAGCGCATCGGCGAGCCGTTGGGTGTGGTCCTCGATGACCGCCACCGTCGCCGGCGGCAGCGAATGCGGCGGGATCGAGCAAGCCGAGTCGCCGGAGTGGACCCCGGCCTCCTCCACGTGCTCCATCACCCCGCCGATCACCACCTCGCCCGTGGCGTCGCGGATGGCGTCGACGTCGACCTCGGTGGCGTCCTCGAGGAACCGGTCGATCAGGACCGGGCGGGAGGCCGACAGGCCGCCCTCCTTACCCAGGCTGCCGAAGTGGGCCAGCTCGGCCATGGCCCCGCGCAGGCCGGTCTCGTCGTAGACGATCTCCATGGCCCGGCCGCCGAGCACGTACGAGGGGCGCAGCAGCGCCGGGTAGCCGATGCGCCCGACCACGGCCAGCGCCTCGTCGACCGACGTGGCCGTGCCGCCCGCCGGCTGCGGGATCGACAGGCGGGCGCACAGGGCGTTCCAGCGCTCGCGGTCCTCCGCGGCGTCGATCGAGGCCGGCGACGTGCCCAGCACCAGCTCGGGCGGCAGCGCCGAGGCGAGCTTCAGCGGGGTCTGTCCGCCCAGGGCGACGACCACGCCGACCAGGTCGCCGGCCGCCCGCTCGGCGTCGATCACGTTGAGCGCGTCCTCGAGCGTGAGCGGCTCGAAGTACAGCCGGTCGGACGTGTCGTAGTCGGTCGAGACCGTCTCGGGGTTGCAGTTGAGCATCACGGTCTCGTAGCCGGCGTCGGCCAGGGCGAAGCTGGCGTGGACGCAGCAGTAGTCGAACTCGATGCCCTGCCCGATGCGGTTGGGCCCCGACCCCAGGATCAGCACCTTGCGGCGACCGCTGGCAGCTATCTCGTCCTCGTCCTCGTACGTCGAGTAGTGGTACGGCGTGGCGGCCTCGAACTCGGCCCCGCACGTGTCGACGGTCTTGTAGGTGGGACGGACGCCGGCCTCGACGCGCCGGCGGCGCACCTCGGCCTCGCCGAGCCCCCACAGCCAGGCGAGCTGGGCGTCGCTGAAGCCCAGCCGCTTGGCCCGCTTCCACGCCCGCCGGGTCATGCCGTCGGCGCCGACCGACGCCAGGTGCGCCCGCTCCTCGACAACCCGCAGGATCTGGTCGAGGAACCAGGGATCGACCCTCGTCCGCTCGGCGAGCACGTCGATCGGGATGCCCCGCCGCAGCGCGGCCTCGAGCTCGAACGGGCGATCGGGCGTACCGATCGCGGCCCTAGCCAGCAGCTCGTCGTCGTCGAGCAGGTCGAGCGCCCCCTCGGCGGGGTCGCAGTTGAGCCCGGCCCGGCCGTGCTCGAGGCTGCGGAGGGCCTTCTGCAGCGACTCGGAGAACGTCCGCCCGATCGCCATCGCCTCGCCCACCGACTGCATCGACGTGCCGAGCACGGCCGGCGTGCCGGGGAACTTCTCGAACGCCCACCGCGGCACCTTGGTGACCACGTAGTCGATGGTGGGCTCGAAGCTGGCCGGGGTCTTGCGGGTGATGTCGTTGGGGATCTCGTCGAGCGTGTACCCGACCGCGAGCTTGGCGGCGATCTTGGCGATCGGGAACCCGGTGGCCTTGCTGGCCAGGGCCGACGAGCGGCTGACCCGGGGGTTCATCTCGATGATGACCATGTCGCCGTTCGACGGGTCGAGGGCGAACTGCACGTTCGACCCGCCGGTCTCGACGCCGACCCGCCGGATGCAGGCGAACGCCGCGTCGCGCATCGCCTGGTACTCGACGTCGGTCAGCGTCTGGGCCGGGGCCACCGTGATCGAGTCGCCGGTGTGCACGCCCATCGGGTCGAGGTTCTCGATCGAGCAGACGACCACGCAGTTGTCGACGCGGTCGCGCATGACCTCGAGCTCGTACTCCTTCCAGCCGGCGATGGACCGCTCGATGAGGATCTCGCCGATCGGGCTGGCGTCGAGCCCGGTCTGCGCCACCCGGCGGAACCCGTCGGGCGTCGCCGCCATGCCGGTCCCCTTGCCGCCCAGGATGTAGGCAGGCCGGACGATGACCGGCAGGCCGATGCGGTCGACGACCTCCAGCGCCTCGGCGAGCGAGTGGGCGGTGCCCGAGGCCGGAACGCTCAGCCCGATCTCTTGCATGGCGGCCTTGAACCGCTCGCGGTCCTCGGCGGTGGCGATGGCCTCGGCGGTGGCACCGATCAGCTCGGGCGTACCGGGCTGGCCGATGGCGCCCCGGTTGGCCACCTCCATGGCCAGGTTGAGGGCCGTCTGGCCGCCCAGCGTCGGCAGCACGGCGTCGGGCCGCTCGCGGTCGACGATGCGCAGGAGGTGCTCGGCGTCCAGCGGCTCGACGTAGGTCGCGTCGGCGAAGTCGGGGTCGGTCATGATCGTCGCCGGGTTCGAGTTGACCAGCACGACCCGGTAGCCCTCGGCCCGCAGCACCTTGCAGGCCTGCGTGCCCGAGTAGTCGAACTCGCAGGCCTGGCCGATCACGATCGGGCCGGCGCCGATGAGCAGGATCGACTCGATGTCGGTGCGGCGGGGCATTTACGTCCCCCCGCCGTCGATCAGCTCGGCGAACTGGTCGAACAGGTAGGCGGCGTCGTGCGGACCCGGCCCGGCCTCGGGGTGGTACTGCACGCCGAACGCCCGCTGCCCCGGCGCCCGGATGCCCTCGATGACCCCGTCGTTCAGGTTCACGTGGGTGACCTCGACGTCGGACCCGAGCGACCCCTCGACCACCGCGTAGTTGTGGTTCTGGCTCGTGATCTCGACCCGGCCGCTCGCCAGACGGCGGACCGGGTGGTTGCCGCCGTGGTGCCCGAACGGCAGCTTGTGGGTCGTGGCCCCCAGCGCGGTCGCGAGCAGCTGGTGGCCCAGGCAGATGCCGAACACCGGCACCTCGCCGAGCAGGCCCCGGATCGCGTCGACGGCATACGTGACCGCGGCCGGGTCGCCAGGCCCGTTGGCCAGGAACACGCCGTCGGGCTCACGTGCCAGGACCTCGGCGGCGGGCGTACTCGCAGGCACGACGGTCACGTCGCCGATGCGACACAGATGGCGCAGGATCGTCCGTTTTATGCCGAAGTCGTAGGCGACAACATGCCTCTGGCGACCAGCAGCGCCGGTACTGCCCGGGCCGCCCGGGAGGCGCATCGAGCCTGTCCCGCCGGAGGCGGCCACCATATAGGGCTCGGCGCAAGTGACCCCGGTGACGAGGTCACGACCATCGGTGCCTGCCTCGGCAGCAGCCGCAGCCTTCACCTCGTCGGTGGTGTCGAGCGCTCCGAACGCGCCGGGCATGGCGCCGGCCTCGCGGATGTGGCGGGTGAGCCGGCGGGTGTCGACACCGGCGATGCCGGGGACGCCGTGCCGGCGCAGGTAGCCGTCGAGGTCGTCGGTCGAGCGCCAGTTGGACCGCCGCCGGGCCAGGTCGCGCACGATCACGCCCCGGCAGAACGGCCGCCGGCTCTCGTCGTCGGCGGCGTTGACCCCGTAGTTGCCGATGTGGGGGTAGGTGAAGGTGATGATCTGGCCGGCGTACGACGGGTCGGAGATCACCTCCTGGTAGCCGGACAGCACCGTGTTGAACACGACCTCGCCGGTGGCGACGCGCGGGTCGCCGGCAGGATCGGCGCCGATCAGCTCGCCCTCGAAGACCGAACCGTCGGCCAGCACCAGCAGCCCGTCCCGTACGGTCACGATCGCGAGTCCTGCATAGCTATGCAGTGTAGTGCATGCCTCATCGTTGGGCCTCGCCGTCGACCACGACCGGCTCGCCGGCCAGCAGCGTGTGGCGGACCTTCCCGGTGAGCTGCATGCCCGCGTACGGGGTGTTGCGGCTGCGGCTGGCCAGCCGGGCCGGGTCGACCGTCCAGCTGTCGGTCGGGTCGACCACGCACAGGTTGGCGGGCCGGCCGGCCTCGATCGGGCCGCCGTGGACGTCGTCGACGCAAAGGATCGCGGCCGGCCGCCACGACAGCAGCGCGAACACGTCCACCGGCGCCAGGTCGAGCTGGGTGAGCGCCAGGGCCAGCGCGGTCTCGAGCCCCAGCATGCCGGGGGGCGCCTGGTCGAACGGCTGCTCCTTGGTCTCAGGGGTGTGTGGGGCGTGGTCGGTGGCGATGCAGTCGACGGTGCCGTCGCCCAGGCCGTCTCGGATCGCGTCCACGTCGTCGCCGGTCCGCAGCGGCGGGTTGACCTTGAACACCGGGTCGTAGGAGGCGCAGCGCTCGTCGGTCAGCGTGAAGTGGTGGGGCGTGACCTCGCACGTCACCGGCAGCCGGTCGGCCTTGGCCGCGGCCACCAGGGCGAGCGACCGCCGGGTGGACAGGTGCTGCAGGTGGACCCGCCCGCCCGTCAGCCGGGCGAGGGCGATGTCGCGCATGACCATCAGCTCCTCGGCCTCGGCCGGCTGGCCGGGGATGCCGAGGCGCGACGACCAGGCGCCCTCGTTCATGTGGCCAGCCGAGGCGAGGACCTCGTCCTCGCAGTGCTGGGCCAGGACGACCCCGACGCCCAGCCCGACCGCGTACTCGAGCGCCCGGCGCATCAGGCGGGTGTCCTGCACGCCGTTGCCGTCGTCGGTGAAGAGCCGGACGCCCAGCTCGGCCAGCTCGGCCATCGGCGTGAGCCGCTCGCCCTGGCGGCCGACCGTGATCGCCGCCGACGTGCGGACGTCGCACGCCGCGCCGTGCCCGAGGTCGAGCACCTCGCGCGCCACGCCGGCCGAGTCGATCGCGGGGTCGGTGTTGGGCATGGCCAGCACGCACGTGAACCCGCCGAGGGCGGCGGCGCGGGCGCCGGTCTCGACCGTCTCGGCCTCTTCCCGGCCCGGCTGGCGCAGGTGGGTGTGGAGGTCGACCAGGCCCGGTCCGACGAGGCAGCCGCCGGCGTCGAGGAGGAGATCGGCCGACAGGTCCTCGCCGACCGCAGCGATGCGGCCGTCGGCCACGACGACGTCGGCCCGGCGCTCGCCGGTGGCGTCGACCACCGTCCCGCCGCGGATGACCACGGACTTGCCCGTCACGATTCGTCCTCCTCGGGGCGGGGCAGCACCGCGCCCGACCCCAGCAGCTCGTAGAGCACCGCCATGCGGACGGCCACGCCGTTGCGGACCTGGTCGACGACGACCGACCGGGGCAGGTCCGCCACGTCGGCCGCGATCTCGACCCCCCGGTTCATCGGACCGGGGTGCATGACCAGGGCCTTCTCGTCCATGAGGTCGACCCGCCGGCGGGTCAGGCCCCAGCGTGCCGAGTACTCGCGCAGCGACGGCACCAGCGCCTCGGTCATGCGCTCGCGCTGCATGCGCAGCAGGTACACCACGTCGACGTCGGGCAGCACGGGGTCGAGCTCGTGGCTGACCCGTACCGGCCAGCCGTCGAGGCTCGGCGGCAGCAACGTGGGCGGCGCCACCAGCGTCACCTCGGCGCCCAGCAGCGTGAACGCCCACACGTCGCTGCGAGCCACCCGGCTGTGCTTGACGTCGCCGACGATGGCGATGCGCCGGCCGTCGATGTCGCCCAGATGAGAGCGCAGCGTGTAGCAGTCGAGCAGCGCCTGGGTCGGGTGCTCGTGCCAGCCGTCGCCGGCGTTGACCACGCTGGCCGACACCCACTGGGCGATCTGGGCGGGTACGCCCGAGGACGAGTGGCGCACGACGATGCAGTCCACGCCCATGGCCTCGATCGTGAGGACCGTGTCGCGCAGGCTCTCGCCCTTGCGGACCGACGACGACGACACCGTGAAGCTCAGCGTGTCGGCCGACAGGCGCTTGGCGGCCTGCTCGAAGGACAGGCGGGTGCGGGTCGAGTCCTCGTAGAACAGCCAGGTCACCGTGCGCCCCTGCAGCGCCGGGACCTTGGGCATGCGGCGCCGCCCCACCTCGGCGAACGCATCGGTCAGGTTGAGCAGGTGGTCGATGTCGGGGCGGGACAGGTCGGCGACCGAGAGCAGGTGCTTCATCAGAGCTTCTGCATCTCCCCCAACTCGACCCCGTCGAGGGTGGCGTTCACCGCCTCGTCGCGGCGGGAGGGCAGGTTCTTGCCCACGTAGTCGGGCCTGATCGGTAGCTCGCGGTGGCCCCGGTCGACCATCACCGCCAGCTGGATGGCCCGGGGCCGCCCGTAGGTGTGGACGGCGTCGAGCGCGGCCCGGATCGTCCGCCCCGTGAACAGCACGTCGTCGACCAGGACGACGACCCGCCCGGTGAGGTCGCAGGGGATCTCGGTGACGGTGCTCGGCAGCACCGGACGCAGCCCGATGTCGTCGCGGTGGAACGCGACGTCGAGCGTGCCGGTCGGCGGGTGCGTGCCGTCGATCTTGTCGAGCGCCTCGGCGAGGGCGGCGGCGAACGGCACGCCCCCCGTCTGGAGGCCGATCAGCACCAGGTCGTCGGTGCCCTGGTTGCGCTCGATGATCTCGTGGGCCATGCGCCAGATCGCCCGGCGGACGTCGTCGTGATCGAGCACCTGGCTGCGGGCAACGAAAACGCCCCCGAACGGGGGCGTGCTACGTCGTTCGCGCTCGGCCAATGGCGAAACCTTCCTGTCCGTACGGGCCTCGCAGGACCCGCTTCACGGTCAGCGTCGCAGGCTAGCAGCGTCGGCGGTCCAGACCATGGATCCGCCGGCCTCTCCCCTGGCGACGAACCCGGCCCTGACCAGGACCTGCGCCGCCCGCTCGTTACTTGGTGCGGTCCGCGCCCACACCCGCGTGAGCCCCAAGTCGGTCAGTGCCACGTCGACCATTCGGTTCACGGCGGTCGTCGCGAGCCCGTGGCCCCGGGCGGTCGGGGCGAGCCAGAAGCCGATCTCGGCGCGGCCCTCCGCGTCGAACCGGGTGAGGCCGACCTCCCCGAGCACCGTTCGGCCGCCGTCGTTGGGCGAGGCGACGACGAGATCGACCGCCAAGCGGCGCGAGCGGCGCTCGGGCTCGCCGGCGATCCACCGCGCCGCGGCATCCCGGTCGTGGTCGTCCGGGACGGCCGTCCACCGGGCGACCTCGGGGTCGGCCCAGGCGGCGGCCAGCGCCGCGGCGTCGCCGGGCGCCTCCCCCCAACGCCGCAGCACCACCTCCGCCGTTCTCACGGCTCGGCGTCGAGCAGGCCGGAAGCGGCGAGGGCGTCCGCAAGGGCGGCGACGTCGGTGAACTGCACCGCCTGCATGCCGGCGGCGCGGGCGCCCTCGACGTTGTCGCGCTGGTCGTCGACCATCAGGCACCGGTCCGGCGGGATGCCCAGCCGGGCGGCCGCGGTCGTGAAGGCGGCGGCCTCGGGCTTGCAGAACCCGATGTCGGCCGAGCCGACCACCGCGTCGAAGTGGCCGGTGAGGTCGGCCCGGCGGAGGTCCTCGACCAGCCGGCTGCTGGCGTTCGAGAGCAGCGCGACCGGCGCCCGCTGGCGGACCCGGTCAACCAGGGCGAGGACGTCGGCGTCGATGTCCCACCGCGTTTCGGCGAACGCCTTGGCCGCGGCGTCGGCGGCCACCCCGTACTCGGCGGCGACGGCCTCGCCGAGCGCGGCGCACCACTCCTCGTACGAGACCTCGCCCCGCATGGCGGGCTCGAAGCGGACGGGGTCGAACGCGACCGCCCCGATGGCGCCCTCGGGCAGCCCGAGGTCGGCCTCGGCCTGGGCCAGCGAGCCCTGGTCCCACCGGCGCAGCACCCCGTCGAGGTCGACCACCAGCGCCTCGGCCTTCGCCGTGGGGCCAGCACCGCCGGCGCCGGCGGCGCCGTCGCCCCGCAGCTCGGCGGCCACGGCCGAGAGGACCCCGTTGACGAACCGCGGCGAGTCGTCGGTGCCGAACCGCCGCGCCAGGACGACCGCCTCGTTGATGATCACGGCCTGCGACCGGTCGGGCCGGGCCAGCAGCTCGTAGGTGCCGAGGCGCAGCACGGCCCGGTCGAGGGCGGCCAGGCGGGCCAGGCTCCACCGGGGGGCCACCCGCCGCGCCAGGATCGCGTCGATGCGCTCGGCGTGCTGCTCGACGCCCCGCACCAGCTCGACCGCCAGCTCCGCCGGCGCCACCGGCAGCCCGGCCAGCACCGCGTCGACCGAGGTCTGCTTGATCTCGGCCTCGTACAGCAGCTCGAGGGCCCGCTCCCGCGCCGCCCGCCGCCCCTCGACCTCGGTGGGCTCGAGCTCGCTCACCGCGTCGGCCCCTAGGCCCTGGTCAGGTATTCGGCGCTGCGCGTGTCGACCTTGATGCGGTCGCCGGTGTTGACGAACAGCGGGACCTGCACGACCAGCCCGGTCTCGAGCTTGGCCGGCTTGCGGGCGCCCGAGACCCGGTCACCCTGGATGCCGGGCTCGGTCTCGGCCACCTCGAGCTCGACGGCGGCCGGCAGGTCGGTGCCGATGATCTCGTCCTTGCAGAACTGCAGCGTCATCGTCGAGCCGTCGACGATGTAGTTCACCGCGTCGCCCAGCGTCGGCGGGCCCACGTGCAGCTGCTCGTAGGTGCCGTTGTCCATGAACACGTAGTCGTCGCCGTCGCGGTACAGGAACTGCATCTCGCGCTTGTCGACGTTGGCCCGCTCGACCCGCTCGTCGGCCCGGAACGTCCTGTCGAGCACGTTGCCGGTGCGCACGTTACGCAGCGTGGTGCGCACGAAGGCCGGGCCCTTGCCCGGCTTGACGTGCTGGAAGTCGACGACCTGGAACAACCCCTCGGGGAGGTCGAGGGTCATGCCCTTCTTCAGGTCGTTGGTGGAGGTGGCGACCATCGCTTCGACTCCTGGCGCTCGTGGCGCGGCTCGCTTCCTAGAGTTCGGGCCCCTTGGGTGCCCGCGTCAGGGGGCGGCAGCCGTCGGGGGTGACCACGACCGTGTCCTCGATGCGGACCCCGCCGTGCTCGGCGAGGTACACACCGGGCTCGACGGTGACGACGTGGCGATCGACCAGCCTAGCATCGGCGGTCGTCGACAGCCTCGGCGACTCGTGGATGTCGAGGCCCACGCCGTGCCCGGTGCTGTGGAGGAAGGCGTCCTCCCAGCCGGCCTCGCGGATGACCGCCCGGCAGGTCTCGTCCACGGTCTTGGCCTCGGCCTCCGCCCGTACCGCCGCCACGCCGGCGGCCTGCGACTCGGCGACGACCTCGTACATGCGCGCCTGGGTCTCGCTCGGCGCGCCGACCATGACCGTGCGGGTCATGTCCGAGTGGTAGCCGTCGACCAGCGCCCCGAAGTCGATGACCACCATGTCGCCCTCGACGATGCGCCGCGTGCCGGCCCGGTGGTGGGGCTTGGCGCCGTTGGGACCCGACGCGACGATCGTCTCGAACGACGGCCCCTCGGCGCCGAGCCGCCGCATCTGCGACTCGAGCTCGAGCGCCACCTCGGCCTCGGTAGCGCCCTCCCCGAGCCGGTGGCGGACCTCGGCCAGCGCGGCGTCGGCCATGGCGGACGCCAGCTCGATGCGGGCCACCTCGCCCTCGTCCTTGACCTGGCGGAGCTCCTCGACCACGCCCTCGGTCGCCACCAGCTCGGCGCCGTCGAACCAGTCCGCCCCGAAGCGGCGCACCTGGCCCCAGGTGACGTTCTCGGCCTCGAGGCCCAGCCGGCCGACAGCCGTACCGGGGCCGGACAGCAGCCCGCGCTGCTCCTCGGACGTCCGGCCGATCTCGATGCGGGCGTCGACGCCGGCCGCCCGCAGCTGGTCGGCCGCCTGGTCGCGGTAGCGGCCGTCGGTGACGAACAGCAGCTCGTCGGGGATCACCAGCAGCATCGCCGCCGACCCGGTGAACCCCGTGAGGTACCGGATGTTGGTCACGTTGGTCACCAGCAGGCCGTCGCACTCGGCGTCGGGCAGCGCGTGGCGCAGCCGCACCACCCGACCGGCGATCTGCATGGGCGGCAGGGACGACAGGTCGAAGCTCATCCGGCCCAGCCTAAGAGGCCCCGCCGATAGGCGGGGCCGTGGCCCAGGGGCCCGGCGCTGAAGGCGCCAAGAGCGGAGATACCGAGCGCGATGTCGTTCGCTCCCGGCGACCGGACCCGGTGAAGATGCGTCGATGGAGATCTCGCGCCTCACCGTGTTCTGCGGGTCCAGCCCCGGGGCCGACCCCGCCCACCTCGAGACCGCGACCGCGCTCGGGCGAGAGCTGGCCGCCCGGGGCATCGGCCTGGTCTACGGCGGCGCCCACCTGGGGCTGATGGGGGCGCTCGCCGACGCCTGCCTGGCGGCCGGCGGGCACGTCACCGGCGTCATGACCTCCGCACTCGTCGACGCCGAGATCGCCCACACCGGGCTCAGCGAGCTGGAGGTCGTGCCCACCATGCACGAGCGCAAGGCCCGCATGGCCGACCTGGGCGACGGGTTCGCCATGCTGCCGGGCGGGTTCGGCACGCTCGACGAGTTCTGCGAGGCCGTGACGTGGACCCAGCTCGGCGTGCACGACAAGCCGTGCGGGGTGCTCGACCCGACCGGCTACTTCTCACCCCTGCTCGAGCTGTTCGACCGGGCGACCGAGCAGCGGTTCATCCGCCCCGAGCACCGTGACCTCGTCCTGGCCGCCCCGACGGCGGACGTCCTGCTCGACCGCCTCGCCGCTTGGACGCCGCTGCCGGCGCCCAAGTGGCTCGACCGCACCGACCGGTAGCGACGCTTGGCGTCAGCCGAGGAGGCGGCGGACGGCGTCGATGGCCAGGACGTAGCCGTGGCCGCCCAGGCCGGCGATGGTGCCGGTGGCGACCGGCGACACGACGGACGTGTGCCGCCACGGCTCGCGGGCGTTTGGGTTCGACAGGTGGACCTCGACGACCGGCCCGTCGAATGCGGCCAGCGCGTCGTGGATGCCCCAGGCGTAGTGCGTGAACGCCGCCGGGTTGATCACGATCGCCGCGCACCGGCCGCGGGCCCGCTGGATGGCGTCGATCAGCTCACCCTCGTGGTTGGACTGCAGGTGCTCGACGTCGAGCCCGGCCTCCTCGGCCGCCGCCCGGGCGGCCTTCACGTGGTCGCCGAGCGTGGCCGTCCCGTAGATCTCGGGCTCGCGCTGGCCGAGCAGGTTCAGGTTCGGGCCGCTCAGCAGCAGGACGATCGGGCGGCTCACGCCGAGCTGCGCTCCAGCTTCGACAGCGCGGCGAGCGCGTCCTCGGGTGCGACGCCGGGGACGACCTCGACCCCGGCCGGCCCGTCGAGCACGAACGTGAGCCCGTCGATCGCCTTCTTGTCCCGCGCCATGAGCGTGACCAGCTCGGCGTCGTCGACCCCCGCCGGCAGGCTCGCCGACAGCCCGTAGCCGGCCACCACCCGGCGGTGCTCGGCGACCCGCGTGTCGTCGATGCGGCCCAGGTGGCGGGCCAGCTCGGCCGCATAGACCAGCCCGACGGCGACGGCCTCGCCGTGGCGCAGCCCGTAGCCGCCCCCGGTCTCCAGGGCGTGGGCCAGCGTGTGCCCGTAGTTGAGGATCGCCCGCCCGGTGCGGTTCGACGGATCCTCGCGCTCGTCGGCGGCCACCACCGCGGCCTTGATGCGGACGCAGGCGGCGACCCGCTCGTCGAGCGGCAGGCCCGACAGGTCCTCGCCGGTCAGGAAGTGGTACTTGGCCATCTCGCCGCAGCCGCTGCGCCGCTCGCGCTCGGGCAGGGTGGACAGCGCGTCGGTGTCACACACGACGGCCGAGGGCTGCCAGAACGCCCCGACCAGGTTCTTGCCCTCGGGCAGGTTGACGCCGGTCTTGCCGCCGATGGCGGCGTCGACCATGCCGAGCAGCGTCGTCGGCACGTGCACGACCGCGATGCCCCGGTGGTAGACGGCCGCCGCGAACCCCGCCGTGTCGGTGACGACGCCGCCGCCCACCGCCACGACGCCGTCGCGGCGGGTGAGCCCCCAGCGCGACCAGGCGCGACACAGCTCCTCGACCGTGGCCAGCGTCTTGGCCTGCTCGCCGGGCCCGATCTCGAACAGCTCGTGCTCGCGGCCCGGGTCGACGGCGGACGCGAGGTCGATGCCCGGCTGGGTCACGATCGCCACCCGGCGGGGCCCGGGGCCGAGCAGGGTGGCCAGCTCGCGGCGAGCGCCCGGCCCGACCACGACCGGGTAGGTCCCGCCCCCGGTGGCCACCTCGACCGTGATCACGGCACGACCTGCTCGGACTCGGCGGGCGCCGCGGGCGCGTGCACGCCGGCCGCCACGGCCAGCGCCACGATGTGCCGGGCGATCGCCCGCTTGGGCTTGCCGTCGGTCTCGTGGAACGACTCGACGTCGACCACGGCGTCGGACACGCCCTCGTAGAACGGCGTCCGCTCGTCCAGCAGCCGGCGCAGCGTCTGCTCGGGGTCGTCGGTTCCGGCCAACAGGGGCCGGTGCGCCGTGTCGGTGCGCCCGGCGAGGAACTCGGCCGACGCCCGCAACCACACGACGAAGCACCGGGGGGCCAGCAGCTCGCGGTTCTGGCCCCGGCTCACCGCTCCCCCGCCGGCGGCGATGACCAGCGGATGGGGCCGCGCCACCAGGTCGGCCAGCACCTCGGTCTCGAGCCGGCGGAACTCCTGCTCGCCCCCGGTGCGGAAGATGGCCGGGATGGCCCGCCCCGCCCGCAGCTCGACCTGCTCGTCGGCGTCGGCGAACGGGCGCTCCATCTCCTTGGCCAGCCGCCGCCCGACCGTGCTCTTCCCCGCCCCCATGAGCCCGACGAGCACGACGTGGCGCTCGCCCGCTGGCTCACCCATTGCCGAGGGTGGCGTCGAACGCCTGCTTGTTGCGGACCACCTCGCCCACCGAGTCGCCCCCGAACTTGCGCATCGCCTCGGACGCCAGCACCAGCGCCACCATCGTCTCGGCCACCACGCCCATGGCCGGGACGGCCGTGACGTCGGTGCGCTCCTTGAAGCTGACCGTCGATTCCTTCGTGTCGACGTCGACCGTCTCGAGGACCGGCCGGTTGAGCGTGGCCAGCGGCTTCATCGCCGCCCGGCACACCAGCAGCTCGCCCGTGGACATGCCGCCCTCGACACCCCCGGCCCGGGTGGTCGTGCGGCGGTAACGGTGCTGCTCGGCGTCCCACCTGATCGGGTCGTGCGCCCGGCTGCCCGGCTGACCGGCCACCTCGAACCCGTCGCCGATCTCGACGCCCTTCACCGCCTGGATGCTCATGAGCGCCCGGGCCAGCAGGCCGTCGAGCTTGCGGTCCCAATGGACGTGGCTGCCCAGCCCGACCGGCACCCCGTAGCCGAGGACCTCGACGACCCCGCCCAGGCTGTCGCCCTCCTTGGACACGGCCTTGATCTCGTCGACCATCTGTTGCTCGGCGGCGGCGTCGAAGCACCGCAGCGGCGAGGCGTCGACCCGGTCGAGGTCGGCCGGCGCGGGCCGCTCGACCGCCTTCGACCGCACCGACCCCATCTGGATCACGTGCGAGATCACGTCGACGTCGAGCGTGCGCAGCAGCAGCTTGGCGAGGGTGCCGGCCGCCACCCGGGCGGCGGTCTCGCGGGCGCTCGCCCGCTCGAGCACGTCGCGGGCGTCGTCGAACCCGTACTTCTGCATGCCGGCCAGGTCGGCGTGCCCGGGCCGGGGCTGGGTGAGCCGGTCGGGCGTGGGGCCTGGCTCGACCGCCATCTGCTCGTGCCACTTGTCGGACCGGACCCACTCGGTGTTGCCGATCTCGATCGCCACCGGCGAGCCCAGCGTGCGGCCGTGGCGAACGCCGCCGACGATCGTGACCTCGTCCTGCTCGAACCGCATGCGGGGGCCGCGCCCGTAGCCGAGGCGGCGGCGGGCCAGCTCACTCTGGACGTCCTCGACCGTGACCGGCAGCCCCGCCGGCAGCCCCTCGACGATGACGACGAGCGCGCGACCGTGGGACTCGCCGGCGGTCAGGAACCGAATCACGCCCCGACACTACCGACCTGCACAGGACAGGCCCCCAGCATTCGCCCGCCGCGGCGCCGCCCCGCGCCGCGCCGAGGGCGGGGGGTGCCAGAGGCAGAATGTCGGCCGAAGGCCGACGCCACCACGGGGCGGCGGGTGGGGGTCGGGCTGGAGCTCCTACCGGAGCCCCCCGCCGTCGCTCGGTCCGGCTTTGCCGGTCGAGCGACTGGCGATGAGTCCGCCGAAGGGCGGCGCCACAGGTGGGGGGAACCCGGAGGGGGAGGGTCTCCCTCCCCCCTCCGTTACCGCACAGCGGGCACCAGCACGGCGAAGACGGCGCCGACGGCCATGGCCGGGCCGAAGGGGAACGGGCGGTTCTGGCGGCGGACGACGAGCAGGACCGTCCCGGCGGCGGTCCCGACCACACCGGCGACGAACGCCGCCCGCAGCA
>JBKPAS010000076.1:0-12088 GCA_046744265.1 Actinomycetota bacterium | reverse complement strand
GGATCGCCTCGACCTGGTCGGGCGCCAGGATCGTGAACCCGACCCCCTCCTCCGCCAGCGCGGCCAGGACCCGGTCGTCGACCGCGGTCTCGGGCAGCCACATCCCCTCGGGCTCGCGCCCGAAGCGGTGGCGGAAGTCGGCCAGCCCCCACCGGATCTGCGTCCGCAGGTCACGGTCGTTGCACAGCGGCAGGATGGCGTGGCCGTACGCCTGGGCGATGGCCCGCCGGCTGGTCCGGTCGGCGGCCACGATGCGGGCGTAGGTCCCGGGGGCATGCTCGTCGAGCCACGACATCAGCGTCGGACCCACGTTGAACGACAGCCGCTCGTAGTTGTCGACGATGCCGACGATGTGCCCCTGGTCGTCGAAGACGCGGGCCCAGCCGTTGGGCCGGTAGCTCTCGGCGGTGACCCGCTCGTTCCAGTCGTGGTACGGCGCGGCGGAGGGCTCGCGCGGGACGACCTCGGTCCACGGGTTCTCGCGCGGCGGTTGGTAGAAGTGCCCGTGGAGCACGAACGCGGGAGCCGGCATGGTTACCCGACGTTACGTGGCATCACGCCCGCCGGGGCGACGGCCCGGGTCCGCCCGATGCGGTCCCGCAGCAGCCGCTGGGCGACCAGGCCGACCAGCGCCAGCACGCCCGCGGCCGCGAACCCGCCCCGCTGGCTGCTCAGCGAGACGACCGCGCCCACCAGCGTGGCGCCGAACCCCTGCGACAGGTCGAAGAACACCGAGAACGTGCCGACGGCGTGCGTGCGCTCGTCCTCGGGCGCGGCGGCCATCACGGCCGTGAACAGCGACGGGTACATCAGCGACATGCCGACGGCCAGCCCCACCGCTCCCACCCAGATCGAGGCCACCGAGCCCCACGCCGCGATCAGCGTGATGCCCAGCATCACGGCGGTCAGCGCCAGCGTCGAGCCCCGCCGCCAGCCGATGCGGTCGGGGATGCGGGCGCCGACGATCCGCACGACGAGGACGAGCCCGGCGTAGAGGCCGAAGACCGGCCCCACCGTGTCGAGCCCCACGTCCTCGGCGTAGAGCGGCACGAACGACGAGAACGCCGTGAACGGGATCAGCCCGAGCAACAGGATCAGCCCAGGCCAGATCGCGTCGGGCTGCAGGAACGGCCGATCCTCGACGGTGCCCGACACGGTGCGCCCCCGGGGGATGCCGATGCTGACGAGCGCCGCCAGCACCGCGCAGCCGGCCGTGACCGCCCAGACCACGCCGAACCCGTGGTCGGACAGGGCCTCGCCGAGGGGTGGCCCTACCGCGAGCCCGCCGTACAGCGCCACCGAGAAGTAGGACGCGGCCTCGCCCCGGCGGTGGTCGGGCGCCAGGTCCTGCGCCGCGGTGGCGAAGCCGACGAACGCCGCCGCCTCCCCCGCGCCCGTGAACAGCCGGGCCACGACCAGGACCGCCAGCGACGACGCGGCGCCGTAGCCGACGATCGAGGCGGCCACCACCGCCGAGCCCCCGACGGCCAGCAGGCGCCGGCCCCGCGTGTCGCCCAGCCGCCCGACCCACGGACGCAGAGCCGCCGCCGACACCGCGAAGGCGCCCACGCCGATGCCGACCTGCAGCCCGCCGCCGCCCAGCTCGTCCTCGACGAAGCGCGGCACGGTCGGCAGCAGCGCCCCCATGGCGGTGAAGTAGGCGAGCGAGGCCAGCATCACCACCGCGAACCGGGGGGTCAGCAGGCTCGGCTCGGAGTCGGCGGGCGCGGCGGGAGGGACGTCGTCGATCACGGCGCCCGCCTGCCTACCAGCCCGCGCGCCGAATCACGACACTCATTGTCATGTTCGTCGTGTTCGGCGGGGCACCCCGGATCAGTCCCAGATCAGCCGGGCCAGCCGGCGGACGCCGGGGTCGTCGAGCACCGACGGGACCTGCCCGGCGCGCCGGTAGTCCCGGGGCGGCACGCCGTGGATCGCCGTGAACCGGTGCGAGAGGTGGCTCCCGTCGGCGAACCCGCACTGCCGAGCCACGGTGTCGAGCGTCAGGTCGGTCCGGATCAGCAGCGTCTCGACCCGCGAGCAGCGGGCCCGCTCGAGGCCGGCGGCGACGCCGAGCCCGAACGACGCCCGGAACAGCCGCTCGAGGTAGCCCCGCGACACGGCGGCCGCCGACGCCAGCTCGGCGACCGACACACGCGGCAGCGGCATCTGTGCCCACGCCCGCCGCAGGTGGTCGACGGCCGCCGCCACCGGGCCCGGCACGGACGTTCCTCTCGCAGGTCGCATGCCGGACGATGGGCCGATGCGACAAGCCGCCTTCTGCGACCGGGGCTACCTGATCGTCCGCGACGTCCTCCATCCCGGCCTGCTCGACGCCGTGCGGGCCGAGGCGACCGCCATCTGCCGGGGCGACCGGGGCCCGATCGACGGCGTGGCGCCGGCCGGTGCCGGCGAGGACGATGCCGCCGTCCTGCGCCGTTACCTCTGCATCCACTTCCCGCACAAGCTCTCGCCGCTGTTGCGGGACGTGGCGCGGCTGCCGCGTCTCGTCGGCGTCCTCACGGGGTGATCGGCCCGAACGTCAAGCTCGTCCAGTCGATGCTGTTCATCAAGGCCGAGAACATGCCCGGCCAGGCCTGGCACCAGGACGAGTCGCACATCCCGACCCGCGACCGCTCGCTCACCGGCGTCTGGATGGCCCTCGACGACGCCACCGTCGACAACGGCTGCCTGTGGGTCATCCCCGGGTCGCACCGCCGCGGCGTGCTCTACCCGGTGGCCGACACGCACGACGCCCGCTTCGACGGCACCAAGCACGCCTTCTACTTCCCCCACCGCGACGACGAGGCGGTCCCGGTCGAGGTGCCCGCCGGCGCCGCCGTCGTGTTCGACGGGCACCTGCTGCACCGGTCGCTGCGCAACACCGGCCGGCGGCCTGGCCTGCGCCGGGCGCTCGTCACCCACTACATGAGCGCCGAGTCGCTGCTGCCGTGGTTCCCGCCGGCGGGCGACGACACCATGGCCACCGTCGACCACCGCGACGTGCTACTCGTCGCCGGCGAGGACCCGTACGCCTTCAAGGGCACGACCGACGTCATGCACCCCCACCTCCGCCGTGTCGCCACGCCGGAACCCTCAACCCGGCCAGCCCGGCACCCGGTGTCAGCGGATCTCGAGCTCGCCGCCGAGTGAGAACGGGGGCGAGAGCTCGATGCGGTCGCCGCTCCAGAACCGGCCCGGGTCGTACCAGTTGGGTGGCCGGCGGCGCGGCAGCAGCCCCATGTGCTGGTAGGTGGTGGCGACCAGCTCGGCGCAGTAGATCGCCTCGCTGGTGGCCCGGGTCGCCTGCCGGCGGAACCGCGCCGCCACCCACTGGCGGACGATGCCCGGCGTCGTCGGGAACGGCCGCCCGTCGAACCGGGCGATCACCTCCATGATGCGGTCCTCGTGGTGGCGCTCGACGGTGCCGCCCTCGAGCAGGCGGACCCAGGCCCGCTGGCCGTAGCGCCCGCGCCACGTGTCCACCGCCTCGGCCAGCAGGTGCAGCTGGACGCCGCGGCTGTGCTCGCCGGTCCACACGTCGCGCAGCGCCCGGCCGGCCGAGGCGTGCCACAGCAGCGGGGGCATGTCGTCGAGGGCGACGACCATGCCGACGTGGTTGACCGGGCTGTTGGTCGCCGCCCGGATCGCCCGGTCGGCCAGGCTCTTACCCCGGAACAGCCAGAGGTCGCCCGTGCTGGCCGTGTCGATCGCCTCGCGGAGCGCCAGCGCCTGTGCCCGAGTCACGGCTCGGTAGGGTACGGAAATCATGCGACGTCCGAGGATCAGCTGGAAGCTCGTGGGGCTGGCGGGCCTCGCAGGTGTCGCCGCCACCGGCGTCGTCGTCGCCCGGCGGCGCCGCCAGCACCGCAGCTACGACCCCGACGAGCTCCGCGAGCGCCTGCACCAGCGCCTGGTCGAGGCGGCAGCGCGCCCGAACGGCGCCCAGGCCGAATCCTCGGCCCGGGCCTGACCGGCCGGCCGCCGACCTACTCCGGCACCAGGTAGCGCACCGCCAGCGGCGGCAGCGTGAGCACCGCCGAGTCGGGCTGGCCCTGCCACGGCGTGCCGTCGGTGTGGACGTCCCACTGCGTGACGCCGCTGCCGCCCCAGCGCTCCTCGTCGGTGTTGAGCACGTCGAGCCAGCGTCCCGCCCCGGGCAGGCCGATGCGGTAGCCGTGGCGGGGCACGGGCGTGAAGTTGGCGACGCACGCCAGCACGTCGCCCGGCGACCGGCCCCACCGCAGGAACGACAGCACCGAGTGGTCGCGGTCGTCGCCCACGACCCACTGGAACCCGTCTTGTGTCGTGTCCTGCGACCACAGCGCAGCGTGCGACGCCTCGACCCGGTTGAGCTCGCGGACGAGGTCACGGACCCCCGCATGCCGAGGGTCGCCGAGCAGGTACCAGTCGATCTCGCCGTCGTGGCTCCACTCGCGCTCCTGCGCCAGCTCGCCGCCCATGAACAGCAGTTGCTTGCCGGGGTGCGCCCACATCCAGGCGTAGAGGCAGCGCAGGTTGGCGAAGCGCTGCCACTCGTCGCCGGGCATCTTCCCGAGCAGCGACCCCTTGAGGTGGACGACCTCGTCGTGGCTGAGCGGCAGGACGTAGTTCTCGCTCCAGGCGTAGGTGAAGCCGAACGTGAGCTCGTCGTGGTGATAGCGCCGGTGCACGGGCTCGTGGCGGAAGTACTCGAGCGTGTCGTGCATCCAGCCCATGTTCCACTTCTGGCTGAACCCCAGCCCGCCCGCATCGACCGGGCGCGACACGCCGCCCCAGGCCGTCGACTCCTCGGCCACGGTGACGACGCCGGGGTGGTCGCGGTGGACCAGCGCGTTCATCTCCTGCAGGAACGAGATGGCCTCGAGGTTCTCCCGGCCCCCGTGCACGTTGGGCACCCACTCGCCCTCGTTGCGCGAGTAATCGAGGTAGAGCATCGACGCCACGGCGTCGACCCGCAGGCCGTCGACGTGCATCTCCTCCAGCCAGTAACGGGCGCTGGCGATCAGGAAGTTGCGCACCTCGTTGCGCCCGAAGTTGAACACGAGCGTGCCCCAGTCGGGGTGCTCGCCCTGCCGGGGATCGGCGTGCTCGTACAGCGCGGTGCCGTCGAACCGGGCCAGCGCCCACTCGTCGCGGGGAAAGTGGGCCGGGACCCAGTCGACGATCACTCCGATGCCCCGCTGGTGCAGCCGGTCGACCAGCGCCCGGAGGCCGTCGGGCGACCCGTGCCGGGCGGTCGGGGCGAAGTAGCTGGTCACCTGGTACCCCCACGACGGGGCGTAGGGGTGCTCGGTGGGCGGCAGCAGCTCGACGTGCGTGAAGCCCAGGTCGGTCACGTGGTCGGCCAGGCCGTCGGCCAACTCCTCGTAGGTGTGGTAGCTGCCGTCGGGGTGCCGCCGCCACGAGCCGAGGTGGACCTCGTAGACGGACATGCGCTCGTCCCACGGCCGGGTGGACGACGCCCGCCGGGCCATCCAGTCGCCGTCGCCCCACTCGTAGGACGAGCGGTAGACGACGCTGGCGTTGGCCGGCGGCAGCTCGGTGGCCGTGGCCACCGGGTCGGCCTTGAGGCGCAACGCCCCGTCGGCGCCCACGACCTCGAACTTGTAGCGCTGGCCGGGCCCGACCTCGGGCACGAACAGCTCCCACACGCCTGAGCTGCCGAGCGTGCGCAGCGGGTGGACGCGCCCGTCCCACCCGTTCCAGTCGCCGACGACCCGCACGGCCCGGGCCGACGGCGCCCACACCGAGAACGCCGTGCCGTCCACGCCCTGGTGGCGCATCACGCGGGCACCGAGGACCGTCCACAGGCGCTCGTGCCGGCCCTCGCCGACGAGGTGGAGGTCGAGCTCGCCGAGCGTGGGCCACAGGCTCCACGGCTCGACGGCGGTCAGCGAACCGCCGCCGTCCCACCGGTAGGTGACCGAGTACCCCGGCTCGGGCGGCGCGTCGACCGCCAGCTCGAACACGCCGGCGTCGTGGATGCGCCGCATCGGCGTGCCGGCGAGCGTCGCCGAGGCCGCGCCCGGCCGCCAGGCGCGCACCACCGTGTGGCCGTTCGGCCCGCCGACCGTGTGGACGCCGAGCACCCGGTGCGGGTCGACGCAGGTGCCCGAGGCCAGCGCCCGGATGTCCCTGACGGCCTGCACGTCGGCGCCGGCCAGCTTCGTGGCACCCATCAGGCCACCAGCGCAAGCGCGCGTCGGATGGCGGACGCCGGCACGTCGACCCAGTCGGGCCGGTGGCCCAGCTCGTAGACCACCTCGTACACGGCCTTGTCGAGCTCGAACGCCCGCAGCAGCTTGAGCCGGTCCTCCGCGTCGGCCGGCAGCAGCGCCTCGATGCCGTCGACGCTGCTGTAGCCGTGCCAGAACGCGTCGACCGCCCGGGCCTCCCAGGCGTCGGCCACCGAGACCAGCTCGGCGTCGAGGTCGCGCCCCCGCTCGACGAGCGCGCTCCGCGCCGCGTACTGGAACGACCGCAGCATGCCGGCCACGTCGCGCAGCGGCGAGGACGGCAGCATGCGCTCGGCGACCGGGCGGGCCGGCTCGCCCTCGAAGTCGATGACGAACCAACCCTCGTCGGCCAGCAGCAGCTGGCCGAGGTGCAGGTCACCGTGGACCCTCATGGCGACGCCTGGGTCACCGATGCTGGCCAGCTCGTCGAACACCTTGCCCACGCCCTCGACGTCGACCACGTCGACCGGCGCGATGCGGGGCCCGCCCCGCGAGCCGGGGTCGGCCGGCGGATGCGCCGCCAGCCGGCCGAGCTGGGCCCGGAACCCCGAGAACCAGCTCTCGGGCACACCCGGCTCGGTGCCGTAGGCATCGGCCAGCACCAAGTGGAGCTGGGCGATCACGGTGCCGAGCGTGGCCGCCTCGGGGGCGAAGTCGCCGCCGGCCTCCTCGGGCGGCGACGGGCTGTTCAGCACGTCGCGCAGCGAGGTGTGGGCCAGGTCCCACGCGTCGGTGGCGCCGAGCAGGAACTGGCGGACGACGGCCAGGTCGGCCCCGTCGTGGCGCAGCGGCTCGAACTGGGGCACGACGTGGGGGAAGCCCAGGTTGCCGAGCACGCGGTTGACCTCGACGTCGGGGTTGGGCTCGGGGTGCACCCGGCGGAAGAACTTGAGGATCAGCCGCTCGTCGTAGACGACGGACGTGTTCGACTGCTCGACCAGCAGCGGCCGGGCGACCTTGGCCGGCTCGCCCGGCGCCACCTTGTCGAGCACGACCAGCGCCAGCTCGGGGTCGACGAGCGCGTCGTAGAGGACGACGCCGTCGATGGAGCCGACCGTGACCCGCTCCTTGCCCCGCATGAACCGCTGGGGGTCGTCGGCCCGCCGGCCGCCGAGCACGAGCTGGTAGGTGGCGGTGGCGCCGCCGACCAGGGTCACGTCCACGAGCAACCAGGCCAGGATCGGCTCACCACCCTGCTGGTCGATGACCGTTACCTCGACCCGGGGGGGCGGCTCGTCGCCCGTGAACCACCGCTGCCGGGGCAGGAACTCGGCCAGCAGGGGCGCCACCCGCTCGGCGAAGCCCTCGGGAAAATCGTCCATGTCGGCCATGTCCACCTCCCTACCACGCCCGCCCGACACCGCGGATGCTCGTCGCGGTGGGTACCTCGTGCGTCGTCCGGGCCGTCGCGGCGAGCCCCTCGTCCATGACCTGGTCGATCAGCTCGAACCAGTAGAAGCCGTGCGGCGGCAGCGTCACGAAGTAGGGCAGCTCGCCGATCGGCGGGAACGGGATGCGGCCGCTCAGCTCGATCGGCACCTTGCCCGCCAGCTGCTCCATCATCAGCTCGCAGGGCTGCGGGAACCGCGACAGGTTGTTGACGCACAGCACGATGTCCTCCTCGCCGTCGCCGCCCAGGCCGCGGCGCAGGTAGGCGAGGACCGACGGGTTCTGTGCGTGCAGCATCTCGAAGCGCCCGATGGCGAGGACCGGGTGCTGCTTGCGCACGGCCAGCATCCGCCGGATCCACTGCAGGAAGCTCGACGGGTCGCGCTGCTGGGCCTCGACGTTGACCGCCTGGTAGCCGTAGACCGGGTCCATCAGCGGGGGCAGGTAGAGCTGGGCGAAGTCGGCGCGCGAGAACCCGGCGTTGCGGTCGGGGCTCCACTGCATCGGCGTGCGCACCCCGTCGCGGTCGCCCAGGTAGATGTTGTCGCCCATGCCCAGCTCGTCGCCGTAGTACATGACCGGGCTGCCCGGCATCGACAGCAGCATGGCGTGGAACAGCTCGGCCTTGCGCTCGTCGTTGTCGAGCAGCGGGAACAGCCGGCGGCGGATGCCCAGGTTGAGCTTCATCCGCGGGTCGATCGCGTACTCGGAGTACATATAGTCGCGCTCCTCGTCGGTGACCATCTCGAGGGTCAGCTCGTCGTGGTTGCGCAGGAAGATGCCCCACTGGCACCCGTCGGGGATGTCGGGCGTCTGGGCCAGGATCTCGGTGATGGGGTGACGCTGCTCCTTCCGCACCGCCATGAACATGCGGGGCATGAGCGGGAAGTGGAAGCACATGTGGCACTCGTCGCCGTCGCCGAAGTAGTCGACGACCTGCGACGGCCACTGGTTGGCCTCTGCCAGCAGGACCTTCCCCGGGAACTCGGCGTCAACCGTCTTGCGGACCCGGCGGAGATAGTCGTGGGTCTCCTGCAGGTTCTCGCAGTTGGTGCCGTCGCGCTCGAACAGGTACGGCACGGCGTCGAGGCGGAACCCGTCGAGGCCCAGCCGCAGCCACCACCGGACCACGTCGAGCATGGCCTCGGCCACCACAGGGTTCTCGTAGTTGAGGTCGGGCTGGTGGTGGAAGAACCGGTGCCAGTAGAACTGCTCGCGCTCGGGGTCCCACGTCCAGTTCGAGGGCTCGGAGTCGACGAAGATGACCCGCGCCTCGCTCCAGCGCTCGCTGTCGTCGCCCCACACGTACCAGTCGGCCTTGGGATTCGTGCGGTCCTGCCGTGACTCGAGGAACCACGGGTGCTGGTCGGACGTGTGGTTCATCACCAGGTCGGCGATGACCCGGATGCCCTTGGCGTGCGCCGCCCCGATGAACGCCGCGCAGTCGTCGAGCGCGCCCGACTCGGGCAGCACGGTCAGGAAGTCGCTGATGTCGTAGCCGCCGTCGCGCAGAGGCGACTGGTAGAACGGCAGCAGCCAGAGGCAGTCGACGCCCAGCCACTCGAAGTAGTCGAGCTTCTCCGTGAGACCGGCGAAGTCGCCGTGGCCGTCGCCGTCGGAGTCGTAGAAGCCGCGGACGGCCACCTCGTAGAACACCGCGCGCTGGAACCAGCGGGCGTCGGCGGGGTCGATGCTCATGGCCACACCACCAGGCTCGCACACCGCGAACCCCGCCCGAGACGGCCGATCGCGGCGATTTCACTCCTTATCGCGGTGACGCCCCTTCGCAGCGCGCTGAAAATCGGCTATGACTTGTGGCCCTATGGAGGATCCGCGACGAAGCGGTCCGATAGGGCCACAAGGGCGTGGCAGGCGAGGCGAGTGGCCGGTGCAGGTGGGGCCGATCGTCGCCACGATTCGTGACTACTTGCCTCGGGGGAACACCCTCGACGACGAGGCGTTCCAGACCCGGCACGAGCTGCTGTGCTGGGTCCTGGGCCTGCACCTGCCGGCACTGTTCCTGTTCGGCGTGGCGCGGGGCTTCGGCGTCGGCCACAGCGTGCTCGAGGTCGCGATCCCGGCCGCGCTGCTGGTGTTCGGCCGCCTCGCCGTCAACCGGCGGGTCGCGGCGTTCTTCGTGACGGCCGGGCTGGTCGCCTGCTCGACGGTGCTGATCCACCTGTCGGGCGGCGCCATCGAGGCGCATTTCCACTACTTCGTCCTGGTCGGGCTCATCGCCCTGTATCAGGACTGGGTGCCGTTCGCCTGGTACGTGGTGCTCACCATCGTGTCCCACGGCGCGGGCACGCTGGTCGACAGCAGCGTGATGTTCAGCCACGCGGCGGGGCAGAACCACCCGTGGACCTGGGCGACGATCCACGGCATGGCCGTGCTCGCCGCCTGCGCCGGTCAGGTCGTGTTCTGGCGCCACACCGAGCTCGAGCACCAGCGCACGACGCGGCTGGCCGCCGAGCTGGGCAAGGTCCAGTCCGAGGTCGACCAGCGCCAGTCGGTGTCCGAGCTGTTCATCAACCTCGCCCGGCGCAACCAGTCGCTGCTCGACCGCCAGCTCGAGCTGATCGGCGACCTCGAGCAGCGCGAGCGCAACCCCGACGGCCTGAGCGACCTGTTCCAGCTCGACCACCTGGCGACCCGCATCCGCCGCAACGCCGAGTCGCTCCTCGTCCTGTCGGGCGACGACCCGCCCCGCCGGTGGGGCCGGCCGGTGCCGCTCAGCGAGGTGGTCCGGGCGGCGGCGGCCGAGATCGAGGACTTCGGGCGCGTCGAGGTCCTCGTCAACGAGCACCTCGAGGTGACGGGCAGGGCCGTGGCCGACCTCGCCCACCTGCTGGCCGAGCTCATCGAGAACGCCACGACGTTCTCGCCGCCGACGGCCGACGTGCGGGTCCGCAGCCACCTGGCCCCGGCGCAGGGGGCGAGGTACGTCCTCAGCGTCGAGGACACGGGCATCGGCATGAAGCCGGACGAGCTCGACGCCGCCAACGAGCTGCTGGCCGAGTCGCCCGAGGTCGACCTGCGCCGGTCGTCGATGCTCGGCTTCCACGTCGTCAGCCGCCTGGCCAAGCGCTACGGCATCGAGGTCCGCCTGGCCCACACGCCCGGCGGCGGCCTGACGGCCCTCGTCACCCTGCCCGACCGGCTCGTGAGCGAGCACCGCGACCACGTCCCGGTGGGTGCCGGCGTCGCCCCTGACGACGGGGTGGACGGTCCCGACGGGCTCGACGGCATCGAGGGGGCCGACCTCGCCGACGGCTGGCGCAGCTCGGTGCCCGACCCGCTGGGCGTCCGCCCGAGCCAGGTCCTCGGTTCGTCGCCGGTGGCCCCCCACGTGGCCGCTGCCGTCGCGTTGGGCGGCCACCGCGTCGAAGGCCGCACCGACTGGCCCGGGGCGGTCCACGTCACCCGCCCGGAGGTCAACGGCGCTGGTCCCGCCGATCGCGGCGCCGGCGGGCTGCCGGCGGACAACGGGCTCGCCCAGCGGATGCCCGGCGCGGGGCTTGCCCCGTCCTTGCGCCGGCCGCCGGACGCCGAGCCACCCGAACCACCCCCGCCGCCACCGGTCGATCGCGAGCGGATGCGATCGATGCTGTCCCGCTTCCAGGAGACCCAGCGTGCCGCCCGCGCCCAGCAGCAGCCGCCCGAGGAGCCGACCGCAGGCTGATGAACGAGCGCGACGAGCCGCGGGTCGTCCCGGTCTACGCCCTGACCGGCGGGCGCACGCGCTCGGTGGGCCGCGACCTGCCCTGGGAGACGATGATCGCCGCCACGGCGGCCGGCGTCGCCGCGCTCCCCCGGCTTCGCTTCGAGCGCGCCCGCATCGTCGCCCTGTCCCGCCGCCCGGTCTCGATCGCCGAGGTGGCCGCACTGCTCGCGGTGCCGATCGGCGTGGCCCGGGTGCTCGTGTCGGACCTGTACGCCGAGGGGCTGCTGTCCATCAACCTGCCGACGCTGACCAACGGCGGCCGCCCGCGGACCGAGATCCTCGAGCGCCTGCTGACCGGGCTGAAGGCCGGGGTGCAGGCGCGTGGGTGAGCCCGCCCCCAGCCCCCAGCCCTAGCCGATCGGTCGTGGCGCGCGGTCAGAGCATCGACAGGGCGACCACCACCAGGATGACGAGGGCCGCGGCGATGCCCGCCACGATCCATGCAGCCCGGTTGGTGGGCGTCTCGGCCGGCGCCTCCGCCGGCGTGTGCTCGACGAAGGCGCGGAACATGGCCGTGTCCCCGCCCGGATCGTCCTTCTCATCCATGCTCGGAGACTACGCGCCCGCCGAGCACCGGCCGGAAGATCTCCTGGCCGGGGGCCGGGAACCGCGCCTCCCACCCGTCGGCCAGCGCCGTGAGCGCGGCGGCGCCGTCGCCCTCGAACGCGCTGCCGTGCATGGTGGCGACCGTACGGGGCTCCAGCGCGGCCAGCGCCCGCAGCGCGGCGGGCACGGC
>JBKPAS010000038.1:0-9730 GCA_046744265.1 Actinomycetota bacterium | reverse complement strand
CGCCGGGTGCGGGGAGCGCAGCTTCCGACGGCGCAGCCCCTCTCCGTGCGGCGCGGCGGGCAGCCGGCCGGCCCGCCACCGGCCCCAGCCCACGACGTCTACAGCTTCCTCACCAACTTCCGCGCCGGGGTGCAGCGGGGGCTCGACGAGGCCCGGCGGACCACCGGGCCCTGACACCCCGCCCGAATCCCACATGCGTCCGGCTCGGATGCGGTGCCACGCCGGGGTGCAGCCGGCGCACGACGAAGCCCGGCGGACCACCGGGCCCTGACCCCTGACAGAATCCCCCCATGCATGGGGAGAGAATGCGGTGGGTCGCCGGCGTGATCGCCGTCGTGGCGCTCGGCGCCGCGGGCTGCGGCGACGACGACGATGGCGGACAGGGCAACGCCCCCAGCCCCGAGGCCGCCGAGACGGCAGACCGCGTGTGTACGATGCTGCGCGACTGGAACAACGACCTGGGCGACGTCATCAACTCGACGTCCCAGACCATCACCGACCAGGACGACCCCCGCACGGCGAAGGGCGTCCTGCTGAACGGCTTCGACGAGATGATCAGGCTGGCCGAGCAGCATCGCCGCGAGGTCGATGACCTGCGCCTACCCGCCGTCGATCAGCGCGACCGGTTGGTCGACGAGCTCAAGGACGGCGCCGACGAATCGATCGACGTCCTTCACGACGAGCGGGCCCACGCCGCCGAGCTTCCCCCGATCACGGTGGAGGAGCAGCGGTCGGCCCTCGGCGGCGCATTCACGGGCGTCGAGCGGGCGCTCTCGGTCATCGAGCCCGAGATGGAGGCTTACGACCAGGACCTCCAGCACGCCTTCGCCTCCAACGAGGGCTGCAGGCACGTCATCCAGCCAACCGTCTGACCCGCCGGTCGAAACCGGGGTTCACTCGTTGGCGACGTCGAGCAGGACGTCGGCGTGGCAGGGCTCGTCGAGCGGGCAGTAGCAGGCGAGGTCGCGGCCGCGGAGTTCCCGCTTCACGTCGTCGACCGTGATCGCCAGGCGGCCGGCGAGCAGGTCCTCGCGGTAGCGGCGCACCGCCTCCGGCCGACCGAGGCCGAGCGGGTGCGGGTTGCCCCACTTGGTCGGGCGCGTCACGACGACGACGCCTGGCGGAAGCCGTGACCCCTTGCGGCGTGAACGTTGGAACCGCTGCGGCATCGGCCCGGGGCCACGGGCTCGACCGTCACCACCGCCGAGTAGTCGGGGACCTTCGAGGTGGGCTCGCGGTGAGACGGTCCTGCCGGGACCAGGACGTTGCCCTCGGGCCAGTGGACTTGGAGGGTGCGGGCGGGCAGCCGGGCGAGCTGGACGTGGCCCTCGTAGACGCCCGTGTCCGACCGCAGCCGGACGCGGTCGCCAGCCGACAGTCCCAGTGTCGCGGCGTCGTCGCCGTCCATGAACACCGCATCCCGCGCCGCACCGGTCAGCGGGTCGATCCGCCCGTGGACCATCGAGTTGAACTGCTTGCCCCGGCGGGTCGTCACCACGAAGGCGCCGTCGGCCACCGAAGCCGCCGGCGGCGTCAGCACGCTGAACCGCCCTCGCCCCGACGGCGTCGGGAACTCCCCGCCCGCACACAGGTGCCGCCCGCCCCACTGCACGGCGTCGCCCGGCTCCGCCAGACACTCGATGCCCGCATAGGCCGGCACCACCGCCGCGATCTCGGCCCGCAGGTCGGCGTTCCGCGGCCACGAGAACCGGGGCCGCAGCGAAGGCTGAACCCGGTTCGCCACCTCCGCGAACAGCCGCCACTCGGTGCGGGCCTCGCCCACCCGCCGGGGGATCTCCGGACTGAACACGATGCGCCGCTCGGTGATCGTCTCGGTGCCGCCGCCCTCCTGCTCGTAGCGGGTCGTGACCGGCAGCAGCACCACGTCGTCGCCGTCGACGAGCATCTGGCTGGTCACGACGATGTCCTGGTGGACCCGCAGCGGCACCCGCTCCAAGCCCGCCCGCACGGCCACGGGGTCGGGCAGCACGTCGACGAAGTTCCCGCCGGACATCCACAGCACGTCGAGCGAACCCCGGCCGGCTGCCTCGACCATCTCGGGCGCGGTCAGCCCCGGCCGGTCGGGCACCGGGAAGCCCCACAGCCGGGACAGCTCGGCGGCACCAGAAGCATCGACCGCCCGCCCGCCCGGCAGCGACGTCGCGTACGCCCCCATCTCGGCCCCGCCCTGCACCCCGGAGTGGCCCCGGATCGGCATGAGCCCGACCCCGTCGCGCCCCACGCCCCCCTGGGCCAGCGCCAGGTTCACGATGCCGCGCACGCTGTCCGCGGCGTCCCGGTGCTGGGTGATGCCCATCGACCACAGGTGGATCGCCCCGCCGGCCCGCTCGAGCTCGTCGACGAACGCCTCGAGCGTGGCCGGGTCGACCCCAGACGCCGCAAGCAGGTCGTCGAGCGACTGCCCCGCCAGCGCCTCGACCACCGCGTCGAACCCCTCGGTGTGGGCCGAGACGAACGCCGTGTCGACGGCGCCGCGGGCGATCAGCCGCTTGAGCACCGCGTTGGCCAGCGCCACGTCGCCGCTGGGCCGGACCGGCACGTGCAGGTCGGACATGCGCGTCCCGAACAGCGCGGACTCGACGTTCGACGGCACCCAGTACCGGTCGAGCCCGGGCTCGAGGTAGGGGTTGACGACGACCACGCGACACCCGGCCCGCCGGGCCAGGTACAGGTACTTCATGAACACCGGCTGGTTGTTCGCAGGGTTCGCTCCCCACAGGACCACGAGCGAAGCGTCGAGCACGTCGCGGTACGAGCACGTGGTGGCGGCCACGCCGACGGTCTGCTTGAGCCCGACGGTCGACGGCGCGTGGCAGACCCGGGCGGCCGAGTCGATGCTGGCGATGCCGAGCGCCCGGGCCGCCTTGGCCGCCATGTAGTAGGTCTCGTTCGTGAGGCCCCGACTGGTCAGGTAGAGGGCGACCCGCTCGGGGGGCGCCTCACGCAGCCCGGCGGCCAGCACCGACAGCGCCTCGTCCCACGACACCCGGCGGAAGCCCGGCTCGCCCCGCCGCCGGCGCATCGGATAGGCGAGGCGGCCCAGCGCCCGCAGCTGCCCGCCGGAGTGGGCCTGCAGCGCCGCGACGTCCGACAGCACGACCGGGTCGAGCGCGTCGGCGGTGTTCAGCTCGAGCAGGTCCAGGCGGGTCGTGCACAGGTGGACGCCGTCGATGGTCCAGTCGTGCAGGCCGGTCACCCCGAGCGCGCAGCCGTCGCACGTGCCCCGGGTCAGGACCCGCCAGGCGTACAGGGGATGGGCCCGGTTGGCCCACGCGGCGTGCAGCATGGCGGCGTAGTGGTTGGGCTTCTGCTCGCCGATGCCGTTGGGGCGCCAACCGGCCCAGAGGCGGGGGTTCCAGCCGGTGAGCTGCTCGCGGAGGCTCATGGGTCCATCGTTGCCGGCTGCTCGGGCGCGTAGACGTTGAGGTGCCCGCCCCGAGCGAACCCGCACAGCGTCATGCCGGCCATGCGGGCCGCGCTCACCGCCAGCGACGACGGGGCGCTCACGGCCACGACCGTGCCGATGCCCGCGGCCCACGCCTTCTGGACCATCTCGAAGCTGGCCCGGCCGCTGACGTACAGGCCGAGGCCGATCGCGGGCAGCGAGCCGTCGAGCAGGAACCGGCCGACGACCTTGTCGACGGCGTTGTGGCGGCCGATGTCCTCGCGGGTGACGAGCGGGGCGCCGTCAGGGGCGAACGCCACGGCCGAGTGGACGGCCCCGGTGGCGGCGAACAGCTCCTGCTCGCCGCCGGCCCGGTCCGGCACCGTGGCCAGCACGTCGAGCGGGATGGGCGGCGAGGGCGGCAGCGAGTGCAGTCGCTCGCGCAGGTCGTCGAGCGCGGTCGTGCCGCACATGCCGCAGGCGGACGTCGTGATCGTCAGCCGGGGGGTCGGCGCCGGCGCCGCCCCGCCGGTGTCGACGGTCACGACGTTGAATTCGCTGTCGACCGCCGAGCCCGTCCCGCAGTACTTGCACTGGCGGACGGGCGCCCCGGCCAGCAACCCCTCGGTGAAGCAGAACCCGGCCGCGAGCTCGAAGTCGTGACCCGGCGTGCGCATGGTGGTCGACACGAGCACGCCGTCGAGGTGGATCTCCAGCGGCTCCTCGACGATGAGCTGGTCGGGCCGCCGCGCCAGGCCCACACCGTCGAAGCGGTGCGTCAGCACCTTCGCGGTCCGACCCCTCGGCATGTTTCGGAGGGTATCGGCCGCCCTCCTGCTACTGCTCGTGGTGGGCGGCCGGCGGGAGCCACTCGGGGTCGACGTCGTCGTCGGGCTCGAGCGGGCGCATGGCCAGGTCGATGGCGCTCCACAGCGTCTTCGAGAACGGGAAGAACAGCAGCGGCACCACGACCGCCACCGCCACGGCGATGCCCATGAGCAGCAGCGTCGGCATGTCCGGGTAGGTCACGGCCACACCTACGACGATTGTGACGAACAATGCGAGGAAGCTGACGATCGTGTTCATCCCGAGTGCGCCCAGCCAGTGGCCCTCGATGCGCTCGAGCGGGAACGCGCACCGCGGGCACCGCTCGCGCATGGTGAACCAGTGGACGAACAGGTCCCGCCCGCCGCACAGCGGGCACCGTTTCGTGATGCCCCGACCCAGCAGCCGGCTGAGGGTGAGCGGGCGGGGCTCGGGCGGAACGGGCACGTTCGCCATTATGTTGCTGATCCGTCCGCACCTAGGAGGGGATCCATGAGCTTGCGGAACGGGTGGGGGACGCGCACGCTGGCCGCGGCGGCGCTGATGACGGCCGTGGTGGCGATCGGCCCGAGCGGACCGGCCGGGCCGGGCGCCGCCGGAGCGGCGAGCGACACGCCGGACCTCGCCGGCGAGATCGACGTCACCCTGCCCCACGACCCGGCGACCTGCGACCCGCTGGGCGGCGAGCGCTGCATGCTGCCGTTCCCGAACGACTACTTCACGGTGGCCGACGCCAGCACCGCCACCGGCCGCCGGGTGAACCTGGCCGCCGCCGCGACCCCCGTCAACGCGGCGGGCGTCCACATCGACCCGACCGAGATCGACCGCAACGACGGCTTCTCGCCCGGGTCGGCCATGGTCGTGCTGCTGCCCGGCCTCGACGCGGCCGCCAGCGGCCTCGCCCCGATCACGGACATGGCCCGGTCGCTCGACCCCGACGCCCCGATCGCGCTGCTCGACGCGACGACCGGCCGCCGCCACCCGTACTGGGCCGAGCTCGACAGCCGGGCGCCCGACGACGCCCACCGGCTGCTGTTCGTGCGGCCGGCCGTGAACCTGGCCGAGGGCCACCACTACGTCGTGGCGTTCCGCCACCTGGTCGACACGGCCGGCCACGCGATCGCCCCGTCGGACGTGTTCCGCGCCTACCGCGACCGCCTCGACACCGGCGTCCCCGCCCTCGAGGCGCGCCGGCCCCACATGGAGGACCTGTTCGGCACGCTCGGCGAGGCGGGCGTGGTTCGCGGCGACCTCGTCCTCGCCTGGGACTTCACGGTGGCCAGCGGCCGCAACCTGTCCGAGCGCCTGCTCGCCATGCGCGACGACGCCTTCCGCCAGCTGGGCGGCGCCGCGCCGGCCTTCACCGTGACCGCCAGCCGGCCCAGCACCCGCGAGAACCTGATGCGCGAGGTCGAGGGCACGTTCCAGGTGCCGAGCTACCTCACCGGCGACGGCGGGCCGGGCGCCGTGCTGAACAACGGCACCGGGCCGGGTTCGTCGCCGATCCCCCAGCGCAACGGCACGATCACCGCCAAGTTCATCTGCACGATCCCGACCTCGGCGGTCGGCCCCGACGGCGCGGTGCACCCGACCCGCCTGGCCCTCTACGGCCACGGCCTGCTGGGGTCGGCCCGCGAGGTCTACGGCGCGGGGTCGCGCTACGCCGCCGCCACCAACACGACGTTCTGCGGCACCTGGTGGATCGGCATGTCCGAGGAGGACATCGGGCCCGTCCTCGCCGCCCTGGCCGACATGTCCAAGTTCCGGACCCTGCCCGACCGCCTGCAGCAGTCGATGGTCGACTTCATGTTCCTCGGGCGGCTGATGCTGCGGCCCGACGGGTTCTCGTCCGACCCGGCGTTCCAGGGCCCCGCCGGCACGCCGCTGCTCGACCAGCGCAACCTCACGTTCGCCGGGGCGAGCCAGGGCGGCATCCTGGGCGGGGCGCTCAGCTCGGTCGCCCAGGACTGGGACCGGGTCTTCCTCGCCGTGCCGGCGATGAACTACTCGACGCTGCTCGACCGCAGCGTCGACTTCGACGTCTTCGCCACGATCTTCGACCCCAGCTACCCGGACTGGGTCGACCGCCAGCTCGCCGTCCTGCTCGCCCAGATGCTGTGGGACCGGGGCGAGAACGACGGCTACGCCCAGCACCTCGTCTCGCATCCCTACCGGGGCACGCGACCCAAGCAGGTCATGATGTTCGAGGCGTTCGGCGACCACCAGGTGGCGAACGTGGCCACCGAGGTCATGGCCCGCACGATCGACGCCGAGCTGAGGGTGCCGGCGCTGGCGGACGGGCGCAGCCCCGACGTCGAGCCGTTCTGGGGCATCGACACGACGAGCCGGTTCCCCGACCACCACGGGCCGTTCCTGGTGGTGTGGGACTTCGGCACGCCGGCCCCGCCGACCACGAACGTCCCCAACCGGGCCGGCGAGGACCCCCACGGCCTCGGGCGGGACCAGCCCGAGGTGCTCACCCTGGCCGCCACGTTCCTGAACGAGGGCACGCTCGTCGACACCTGCGGCGGCGGCCCCTGCCAGACGCTGCCCTGAGACGCGACGATGCCGCCCCCGGGCGGGGGGCGGCATCACGCGTGCTTGGTGGGTCTAGAAGTCCTCCATGCCGGCGCCGGCACCCGCGCCGACGCCTGCGTTCTCCTCGGGCTTGTCGGCGATGACGGCCTCGGTCGTGAGGAACAGCGCCGCGATCGACGCCGCGTTCTGCAGGGCCGAGCGGGTGACCTTGGCGGCGTCGATGATGCCGGCCTTGGTCAGGTCCTCGTAGTCGCCGGTGGCCGCGTTCAGGCCCTCGGACGGGGCGTCGAGCCCACGGACCCGCTCGACCACCACGCCGCCCTCGAGGCCGGCGTTGACGGCGATCTGCTTGAGCGGCTCCTCGAGCGACCGGGACACGATGCGGGCACCCGTGGCCTCATCCGCGGGCAGCGTGCCGGCCAGATCGTTCACCTTCGACTGCACACGCAGCAGGGTCGTGCCGCCGCCGGCGACGACGCCCTCCTCGATGGCGGCTTTGGTGGTCGACACCGCGTCCTCGATGCGGTGCTTCTTCTCCTTGAGCTCGACCTCGGTCGCGGCACCGACCTTGAGCACGGCCACGCCGCCGGACAGCTTGGCCAGCCGCTCCTGCAGCTTCTCGCGGTCGTAGTCGGAGTCGGTGTTCTCGATCTCGTTCTTGATCTGGTTGATGCGGCCCTTGATGTCGTCCTCGGAGCCGGCACCCTCGACGATCGTCGTCTCGTCCTTGGTGACGATGATCTTCTTGGCGCGGCCGAGCAGGTCGAGCGTGGTGTTCTCGAGCTTGAGCCCGACGTCCTCGCTGATGACCTGGCCACCGGTGAGGATCGCCATGTCGGCCAGCATCGCCTTGCGGCGCTCGCCGAAGCCGGGGGCCTTGACGGCAGCCGACTTGAACGTGCCGCGGATCTTGTTGACGACGAGCGTGGCGAGGGCCTCGCCCTCGACGTCCTCCGCGATGATGACGAGCGGCTTGCCCGACTGCATCACCTTCTCGAGCACGGGCAGCATGTCGCGCACCGTCGAGATCTTCGAGCTGACGAGCAGCACGTAGGCGTCGTCGAGGACGGCCTCCATGCGGTCGGAGTCGGTCACGAAGTAGGGCGAGATGTAGCCCTTGTCGAACCGCATGCCCTCGACGAGGTCCATCTCCATGCCGAAGGTCTGCGACTCCTCGACCGTGATGACCCCGTCCTTCCCGACCTTGTCGATCGCCTCGGAGATCATCTCGCCGATCTCGACATCCGCGGCCGAGATGCCGGCGACCTGGGCGATCTGGTCCTTCGAGTCGACGTCGACGGCCAGGTCCTTGATGCCGGCGACCGCGGTCTCGACGGCGGCCTCGATGCCCTTCTTGAGCGACATCGGGTTGGCGCCGGCGGCCACGTTGCGCAGGCCCGCGCGGACCATCGACCACGCGAGCACGGTGGCGGTGGTCGTGCCGTCACCCGCCACGTCGTCGGTCTTCTTGGCGACCTCCTTGACGAGCTCGGCGCCGACCTTCTCGTACGGGTCCTCGAGCTCGATCTCCTTGGCGATCGACACGCCGTCGTTCGTGATCGTGGGGGCGCCCCACTTCTTCTCGAGCACGACGTTGCGGCCCTTGGGGCCGAGGGTGACACGTACGGCGTCGGCGAGCTTGTTCATGCCCGACTCGAGGCTGCGACGTGCCTCCTCGTCGAAAGAGATGATCTTCGGCATTCCGTTGGGTCCCTCCGTTGGGCACGGGTTAGCACTCGGACTGGTTGAGTGCTAACCAGTCAAGCACGCCCGATAAGCACTCGCAACCGGGGAGTGCTAACGGGGTCCGCGCGGGTCAACCGCCGGCGACAGCGGGGATGATCGAGACCGTCTCGCCGTCGGGGACCGGCGTGTCGAGACCGTCGAGGAACCGGATGTCGTCGTCGGCCACGAACACGTTCACGAACCGGCGCAGGTTGCCGTCGTCGTCGAGCAGGCGGTCGGAGAAGCCCGGGTGGGCGGCGTCGAGGTTGGCGAGCACGTCGCGGACGGTCGAGCCAGCCAGCGCAACCTCGGACTGGCCGGAGCTGAGGGTGCGGAGGGTGGTCGGGATGCGGACGGAGACGCTCATCTGATCGGTCCTCGCTGGATCTCGGGCGGGAGCGATCGTAACCAACGGTGCTGCCAGCGCTGCCATTCCGGCGCCAGTTGGCCGGGCGCTAAACCCGGATGCTAGACATCCGAGTATGCGGCTCGGTGAGGGCGTCGAGTGGGCGATGCACTGCTGCGTGGTCCTGGCCGTACTCCCCGACGGCCAGGCCCTGCCGGCGGCGCGGCTCGCCGAGTTCCACGGCGTGCCGAGGGCCTACCTGGCGAAGCACCTGCAGGCGCTGTCGCAGGCGGGCATCGTCGAGTCGGTCCCCGGCCGGCGCGGCGGCTACCGGCTCGCCCGGCCGGCTGCCGACATCACGCTGCTCGAGATCGTCGACGCCGTGGAGGGTGCGACCGGCTCGTTCCGGTGCACCGAGATCCGCCGGCAGGGGCCGAGCGCCGCGCCGGCGTGCGAGTACCGCGGCCCCTGCTCGATCACCGTGGCGATGCGGCGCGCCGACGAGGCGTGGCGGGCCGAGCTGGCCCGCCAGACGCTGGGTTCGCTGCTGGGCGAACTGGCCGTGTCGATCAGCCCCGTCGCCGCCGGCAAGGCGGCGGCCTGGATGCAGGAGGTGGCTCGATGAAGGTTTTCATCACGGGAGGAACCGGCGCGATCGGGCGGCACGCCGTGCCGGCGCTCGTGAAGGCGGGTCACGACGTCACGGCCGTGGCCCGGTCCGACGAGAAGGCCCGCGCGCTGTCCGATCAGGGCGCGATGCCCGTGCAGGTGTCCATCTTCGACCGCCCGGCGCTGGCCGGTGTCGTGGCGGGCCACGATGCGGTGGTCAACATCGCCACCCACGTCCCGCCGACGCGGCGGGCGGCCTCGCGGGCCGCGTGGGCCGAGCA
>JBKPAS010000037.1:0-5173 GCA_046744265.1 Actinomycetota bacterium | reverse complement strand
TCTTGGGGCTGACGGGCACGAACGTCGGCTGCGACACCTCGTCGTGCGGGGCCTGCACGGTGCTGCTCGACGGCGAGTCGGCGAAGTCGTGCACGGTCCTCGCGGTGCAGGCCGACGGCCACGAGGTCACGACGATCGAGGGCTTGGCGCCGGCCGGGAACGGCGCGCTGCACCCGATGCAGCAGGCGTTCCACGAGCAGCACGGCCTGCAGTGCGGGTTCTGCACGCCGGGGATGGTCATGGCCGCGGTGTCGCTGCTGCGCGAGCACCCCCACCCGACCGAGAGCGAGGTGCGCATCGGCCTCGAGGGCAACCTCTGCCGCTGCACCGGCTACCACAACATCGTCAAGGCGGTGCTCGCCGCCGCCGAGCACGGCGAGGAGGTGCCGGCATGACAGCGACCGAGGCCCCTGCAGAGACGACGGCGGCGCCCGGTACGATCGGCGACCGCCTGCTGCGCAAGGAGGACCGGCGCCTCGTCACCGGCGAGGCGAAGTATGTCGACGACCTGGCCATCCCCGGTGCGCTGTGGATGGGCATGGTCCGCAGCCCGTTCGCCCACGCGCGCATCGAGAGCATCGACGCGAGCGGGGCGGTCGCCATGCCCGGCGTCCGCCACGTGTTCACCGGCGCCGACCTGCAGCAGCTCGGCGTCTGGGCCGCCCCCATGCCCTGCGTGTGGCCGGTCACCGACGACATGAAGGCGCCGAACCACTGGCCGGTGGCCATCGACAAGGCGTGCCACGTGGGCGACATCGTGGCCGTCGTCGTGGCCGACGACCGGTACACGGCCGCCGATGCCGTCGACGCCGTGGTCGTCGAGTACGAGACGCTGGACCCGGTGGTGGACATCGAGGACGCGGCGAGCGACCGGGTCGTGATCCACGAGGACCTCGGCACCAACCGCGCCTACACCTGGGTCCTGTCGCCGGAGCCCGACAAGGTCGAGCGGGCGTTCGTCGAGGCCGCCCACACGGTCAGCGAACGCTACCACCAGCAGCGGCTCATCCCCGTCGCCATGGAGACCCGGGGCGTCGCCGCGGTGCCCGCCGCCTACGGCGGCGACATCACCGTGTACACGTCGACCCAGATCCCCCACATCCTCAAGATCATGCTCGCCATGACCAACGGGGTGCCCGAGCAGAAGGTGCGGGTCATCGCGCCGGCGGTGGGCGGCGGGTTCGGCTCGAAGCTCGAGACCTACGCCGAGGAGTTCCTGGCCGTCGCCCTGGCCCGCCACCTCGGCGTGCCGGCCCGGTGGACCGAGACCCGCAGCGAGGCGGGCGTGGCGACGATCCACGGCCGCGGCCTGGTGCAGGACATCGAGCTCGCCGCCGACGAGAACGGCAAGATCACCGCCGTGCGGGCGAAGCTGCTGGCCGACATGGGCGCGTACATGCAGCTCATCACGCCCGGCATCCCGATCCTCGGGGCGTTCCTCTACCACGGCGTCTACGACGTGCCCGCCTACCACTTCGAGTGCACGGGCGTGTTCACGACCCGCACGCCGACCGACGCTTACCGGGGCGCCGGCCGGCCCGAGGCCACCTACGCCCTCGAGCGGGCGGTCGACGCCCTGGCCCGAGAGGTCGGGCTCGACCCGGTGGAAATCCGCCGGCGCAACTACATCCGGCCCGACCAGTTCCCCTACCAGTCCAGCGGCACCCTGACCTACGACTCGGGCAACTACGAGCCCACCCTCGACCGGGTGCTCGAGCTGATCGACTACGACGGGATCAAGGACCAGCAGCGCCGCCGGCGCGAATCCGGCGACACCAAGCACCTGGGCGTCGGCATCGCCACCTACGTCGAGATGTGCGGCCTGGCGCCGAGCCGGGTCCTCGCCGCAGTGAAATACGCCGCCGGCGGCTGGGAGGCCGCCACCGTGCGGGTGCTGCCCACCGGCGCCGTGCAGGTCGTGAGCGGCACGACGCCCCACGGCCAGGGCCACGAGACGTCGTGGTCGCAGATCGTGGCTGGCAAGCTGGGCGTCGACCCCGAAACCGTCGAGGTCCTCCACTCGGACACGGCGGTGAGCCCGATGGGCATGGACACCTACGGCAGCCGGTCGTTGCCGGTCGGCGGCGTGGCGGTGGCCATGGCCGCCGACGAGGTGATCGCCAAGGCCAAGCGCATCGCTGCCCACCAGCTCGAATGCGCCGAGGAGGACCTCGAGCTGGCCGACGGCGAGCTGCGCGTGCGGGGCACGCCGTCGAAGGCGATGACGCTGCAGGCCGTGGCGTTCGAGGCGTTCAGCGCCCACGACCTGCCCGACGGCATGGAGCCCAACCTCTACGGCCAGGTCGCCTACGACCCGCCCAACTTCACGTTCCCATTCGGGACCCACGCGGCCGTGGTCGAGATCGACGAGGAGACCGGCCGGGTCGACCTCGTCGACTACGCCGCGGTCGACGACTGCGGCGTGCAGGTCAACCCGATGATCGTGGAGGGCCAGCTGCACGGCGGCATCGTCCAGGGCGCAGCGCAGGCGCTGTGGGAGGAGGCCTCGTACGACGAGGACGGCAACCTGCGCAACCCGACGCTCGTCGACTACTGCGTGCCCTCGGCGGCCGAGGTGCCGAGCTTCCACCTCGACCACACCGTGACGCCCAGCCCGACCAACCCGCTGGGCGTGAAGGGCATCGGGGAGGCCGGCACGATCGTCTCCACGCCGACGGTGGTCAACGCCGTGGTCGACGCCCTGTCGCACCTGGGCGTCACGGACATCAGGATGCCGGCGACACCCGAGAGGGTGTGGTCGACCATACGGTCGGCCCGATCTGCCGGCTCGGCGTCGGCGGGGGGGGAGGGGGCCCGATGATCCCGGCGGCGTTCGAGTACCGGCGGGCGTCGTCCGCCGACGAGGCCGTCTCGCTGCTGGCCGAGCACGGCGACGACGCCAAGCTGCTGGCCGGCGGCCACTCGCTGCTGCCGCTCATGCGGTTGCGGCTCGCCATGCCCGCGGTGCTGGTCGACATCGGGCGGGTGGGCGACCTGTCCTTCGTGCGCGACGACGGAGGCCAGGTGCGCATTGGGGCGCTCACCCGCCACCACGACCTCGAGCACTCGGAGGTGCTGCGGTCGCAGGTGCCGCTGCTCGCCGAGGTCGCCGGGCAGATCGGCGACCCGCAGGTGCGCCACCGGGGCACGATCGGCGGCTCGATCGCCCACGGCGACCCGGCCTCCGACCTGCCGGCCGCCCTGCTGGCGCTGCGGGCCACGCTCGTGGCCCGGGGGCCGGGCGGCGAGCGGGAGATTCCCGTCGACGACTTCTTCACCGGCTTCCTCGAGACGGCGCTGGCGCCCGACGAGCTGCTCACCGAGATCCGCGTCCCGGCGACGGACGGGGCCGGCTGGTCGTTCCAGAAGTTCAACCGGCGGGCGCAGGACTGGGCGATCGTGGCCGTCGCCGCCGTGCTCGAGCCGCTCGGCAACGGGGGAGCGGGGCCCGGCGTGGGCCTCGTCAACATGGGCTCGGTGCCCCTGCGGGCCGCCGCCGTCGAGGACACCGTGCGCGCCGGCGGCGACGCCGCCGAGGCCGCGGCCCGGGCCGACGAGGGCACCGACCCGCCGGGCGACCTCAATGCCTCGCCGGAGTACCGGCGGCACCTGTCCCACGTGCTGACCCGCCGGGCCCTGGAGGCGGCTGGGGTGTAGACGCTGCGTGTGGCGATACTGGTGGCCGTGGATGTCGAGGGTGTGACCGTCGACGACGTGGCCGCCGGGCTCGCCGGGCAGGACTACCTGGCCGACGAGGGCCTGGCCACGGCCGTGTTCCTGGCGTTGCGGCTGTCGCGGCCGCTGTTCCTCGAGGGCGACGCCGGCGTGGGCAAGACCGAGGTCGCCCGCGCCCTGGCGTCGTGGACCGGCGGCCCACTCGTGCGGCTGCAGTGCTACGAGGGAATCGACGCCGCCCAGGCCCTGTACGAGTGGGACCACGCCCGCCAGCTCGTCCACCTGCGCACGGCCGAGGCCTCGGGCCGGGCCCGCGGCGTCGACGTCGACGCGCTGGAGGGCGAGCTGTACGACTCGCGGTTCCTGGTGCGGCGGCCGCTGCTGCCGGCGCTCGACGGGCGGGCCGGCGCGCCCGCGCCGGTGCTGCTCGTCGACGAGGTGGACCGGGCCGATGACGAGTTCGAGGCGTTCCTGCTCGAGGTGCTGTCGGACTGGGCGGTCACCGTGCCCGAGCTGGGGACGGTGCGAGCCGAGGTGCCGCCGGTCACCGTGCTGACGTCCAACCGGACGCGGGACGTGCACGACGCCCTGAAGCGGCGCTGCCTGTACCACTGGGTCGAGCAGCCCGACCTCGAGCGCGAGGTGGCGATCGTGCGGGTGCGGGCGCCGGAGGTGCCCGAGGTGCTGGCCCGGCAGGTGGCGTCGGCGGTGGCCGGCATCCGGGGGCTGCGCCTGTACAAGCCGCCGGGCATCGCCGAGACGATCGACTGGGCCCGGGCGCTGGCCGTGCTCGGCCGGTCGACGCTGGACGAGCCGTCGGCCTGGTCGACGCTGGGCTCGGTCGTCAAGTACCGCGAGGACCAGCAGCGGGTCCGCGAGCACGGCCTCGCTGGGTTGCTGGCCGACGCCGAGGCGGTCGCCCGTGGCGCCTGACGGGCTGGCTCCGGCGCCTGATCGGGTCGCAGTCGGGTTCGTGTGGGCGCTGCGGGACGCCGGGCTGCCGGTGCCGACCGGCGCCACCGTGGCGTTCGTGCGGGCGCTGGCCGCCGTGGGCGTCGAGCGGCCGGACCGGGTGTACTGGGCGGGCCGGGCGACGCTGGTCCGCCGACCCGAGGATGCCGCCGCCTTCGACCGGGTCTTCGCCGCCTACTTCGGGGGCTTGGCCTCGGCGGCCGTCGCCGAGCCGGTCGTCCGAGCGGTGGAGCTGCAACTCGACGGCGACGACGACGAATCGGCGGGCGACGGCTCGGCGGGCGAGGGCGACCGCGACGCCGACACGCTGGCGCTGCGCTACAGCCCCGTCGAGGTCCTGCGCCACAAGGACCTGGCGGCGTGCACCGCCGACGAGCTGGACGAGGCCCACCGGCTCATGGCCGACCTGCGGGTGCACGCCGCCCTGCGCCGCACCCGCCGTCGCCGGCCCGACCCGCACGGCCGGGGCCGGCTCGACCTGGGCCGGTCGGTGCGCCGGGCCCTGCGGACCGGCGGGGAGGTGTTG
>JBKPAS010000069.1:0-5467 GCA_046744265.1 Actinomycetota bacterium | reverse complement strand
ACCCGAAGTAGTGGTACACGAGCCCGCGGTTGACCCCCGCCTCGTCGGCCACCTCGCGCAGGTTGAGGCCGGCGAGCACGCCGTTGCGCTCGAGCAGCCGCAGTGCCGCCCGCTCGAGCGCGGCCTCCGTCGCAGCTCGGTCGGGGGTGCGCGGTTCTCGGGGGCGTCGGCCCATGGCGGTCAATCGTGCCAGACGCCGCCCGGACGTAGTCCCTCCGGCGGCGGGTTGTTACTATCTGCATAGGAGAAATTCTCCGCCGCCTCTCACGCACCCGGAGGGACCCCTACCGATGGCAGTCGCCGATCTCGACCTGGGGCGCTACAAGCTCGGCTGGTCCGACGAGGAGAACTACGTCTTCAAGCCCAAGAGGGGCCTGAGCCAGGAGATCGTCCGCGAGATGTCGTGGATGAAGGGCGAGCCCGACTGGATGCTGACCAAGCGGCTCGACGCCCTGCGCCACTTCGAGCGCCGCCCGATGCCGACCTGGGGCGGCGACATGTCGGGCATCTACTTCGACGACATCTACTACTACATCAAGCCGACCGAGACGCAGGTCGACGAGTGGAGCGAGCTGCCCGACTCGATCAAGAAGACCTACGAGAAGCTGGGCATCCCCGAGGCCGAGCGGAAGTACCTGGCCGGGGTCACCGCTCAGTACGAGTCCGAGGTCGTCTTCCACCGCAACCGTGAGGACCTCGAGCGCATGGGCGTGGTGTTCTGCGACATGGACACGGCCCTGCGCGAGTACCCCGAGCTGATCAAGCCGTACTTCGGCAAGGTCATCCCCAAGAACGACAACAAGTTCGCGGCGCTGAACTCGGCCGTGTGGTCGGGCGGGTCGTTCATCTACGTGCCGCCGGGCGTCGAGGTGCCGATGCCGCTGCAGGCCTACTTCCGCATCAACGCGGAGAACATGGGCCAGTTCGAGCGCACGCTGATCATCGCCGACGAGGGCGCCAAGGTGCACTACATCGAGGGCTGCTCGGCCCCGGTGTACACGACCGACTCGCTGCACTCGGCCGTGGTCGAGATCGTGGTCAAGCCGAGCGCCCGGGTGACCTACACGACGATCCAGAACTGGTCGAACAACGTCTACAACCTGGTGACCAAGCGGGCCCGGGTCGAGACCGAGGGCCACATGGAGTGGATCGACGGCAACATCGGCTCGCGCCTCACCATGAAGTACCCGTCGGTCTACATGGTCGGGCCCAAGGCGTCGGGCGAGGTGCTGTCGGTCGCCTACGCCGGCGACGGCCAGCATCAGGACGCCGGGGCCAAGATGGTCCACGCCGCGCCCGAGACCACGTCGAAGATCGTGTCGAAGTCCATCTCGAAGGACGGGGGGCGTACCTCGTACCGCGGCCTCGTCCGGGTCGAGGACGACGCCTACGGCTGCAAGTCGCACGTGCAGTGCGACGCGCTGATCCTCGACGAGCAGTCGGTCAGCGACACGTTCCCGTACATGGAGGTCGGGGCCCGCGACGCGGTCATCGGCCACGAGGCCACCGTGTCGAAGGTGGCCGACGAGCAGCTCTTCTACCTGATGAGCCGCGGCCTGTCCGAGGAGCAGGCGATGAGCATGGTGGTGAGCGGCTTCATCGAGCCGGTCACCCGGACCCTGCCCATGGAGTACGCGGTCGAGTGGAGCCGCCTGATCGAGCTGCAGATGGAGGGCTCGGTCGGCTGACCGCCGCCTGAATACCACCTGTGAGGGCGATGTCAGTTCGTTGACCGACCGCCCGATCGGGCAGCTCAGCCATACACTTCTGGCCGTGCCCATGCGCCAAGACTGCAAGCACTTCGAGTCTCGGACGTACCGCAACGGCGAGACCGTGCGGAAGTGCGACCTCGACCTCGCGCCCGAGGCCCCGTGGCGCTGCCCCGACGACTGCCCGAAGTACGAGCGGCGCATCGCCGACGTCAACTGGGCCTACGGCACGCTGGTCACGCCGAAGACCCCCGACGAGCCCCTGGAGGCGCTCGACCGGGGCGACGACTCGGTGTCCGCGCTGCTCGACGCCGCGGAAGACATCGTGAACACGGCCGGCCCGCAGATCCTGTCCGAGGTCCAGGACGAGCAGGCTCGCCTCGCCGGGGCGCCCCGCTGGCGCCGCTGGCTGCGACGCCGCTCCTGAGCCGGCGGGAAATTGCTTGCAGGGGCGGAGGACGCCGGGGCAGGGTGAGCCACCACTGCGACCCGGAGGTCTCGACATGACAACGCGCTCCGTCCAGGCCCCCGACGCGACGCACACGCATCCCATGCGGTAGCCGGCGCCCCGGAGCGCCGCCCCGGGCGGCCTGGACAGCACCCGACCCCGTCCGTCTCGTGCTGATCACAGGAGCGCCTCCGTGCCCGACACGCTCGTCCGCGACTTCGTCGCGGCGTACCTGCGGCCCCACCGGCCGCGCCTCGCCCTGCTCGCCGTCCTCTTCTTCGCCGGGATCGGCCTGCAGCTCGCCAACCCCCTACTGGCGAAGACCGTCATCGACCAGGCGTCCGCCGGCGCGCCGTTCGGCCACCTGGTGCGCCTCGCCGGCGTCTTCCTCGGCGTCGCCCTCCTGACCCAGGTCGCCACCGTGGCCGAGGTGTACGTGGCCGAGGATCTCGGCTGGCGCACCACGAATGCGCTGCGGGTCGACCTGACCGCCCACGTCCTCGCACTCGACCACCGATTCCATGCGGACCACGGCGCTGGCGAGCTACTGGAGCGGATCGACGGCGACGTCGCCGCCATCGCCGACTTCTTCGCCCGGTTCGTCGTCCACGTCCTGGGCAGCGCGCTGTTCCTGCTCGGTGTGCTCGCCCTGCTGTGGCGCGAGGACTGGCGGATCGGTGGCCTGCTGGCCGCCTTCGCCCTCACGAGCGTCGCCTACCTCACCCGGGGTGGCGGCTTCGTCGGGCGGCGGTCACGTGAGTCGCGGGTCGTCAACGCGGAGGTGAGCGCCTACCTCGAGGAACGGCTGTCCGCGCTGCCCGACATCAAGGCCAACGGCGCCGACGAGGCCACGATGCGCGGCCTCCACGAGCGGCTGGCGGCCCGGTTCCGCGTCGACCGCGACGCGCTGCTGGCGGCGTCGCTGTTCTCGGGCGCCGCCAACGCCGCGCTCGTCGCCGCGACGGTGGCGTCGTTGGCGACCGCGGCGTGGCTGCAGCAGTCGGGGGCGATCACCGTCGGCGGCGTCTACCTCGTGTTCCGCTACACGGGCATGCTGCGCCTGCCGCTCGAACGGCTGTCCAGGCACATGAACAGCTTCCAGCGGGCGATGGGCGGCATCGTCCGGGTGCGCGAGCTGATGGCGATCGAGCCGCGCATCACGGACGGTCCGGGCGGCGCCCTCCGGGAGGGCCCGCTCGCCGTCGAGTTCGACGGCGTCGACTTCGCCTACGACCAGGAGCCGGTGCTGCGGCACGTGTCCTTCGCCGTCGAGCCCGGTCACGTCCTCGGCGTAGTCGGACGCACCGGGTCGGGCAAGACGACGATCACCCGGCTCGTCTTCCGGCTCTACGACGTCGACCGCAGCGCCGACGCCGACGCCAACGGCGACGCGGACACCGGCGCCGTCCGCATCGGCGGCATCGACGTCCGCGACCTGCGAGTCCACGACCTCCAGCGCCGCATCGGGCTTGTCACCCAGGACGTGCAGATCTTCGCCGGCACCCTCCGCGACAACGTCACGCTGTTCGACCCTGACGTCGGCGACGACCGGCTCCTGGCCGTCTTCGCGTCGTTGGGCCTCGACGCCTGGTTGGCCGAGCTGCCCGACGGCCTCGACACCGTGCTGGGAGCCGGGCCCACGGCGCGAGGGCTCTCGGCGGGCGAGGCGCAGCTCGTCGCCTTCGCCCGGGTGTTCCTCGAGGACCCCGGGGTCGTCGTCCTCGACGAGGCGTCGTCGAGGCTCGACCCCCACACCGAGGCGCTGCTCGAGCAGGCGATCGACCGCCTGCTCGCCGGCCGGACGGGAATCGTGATCGCCCACCGGCTCCGCACGATCGAGCGGGCCGACGAGGTGCTCGTGCTCGACCGCGGACAGGTCGTCGAGCACGGCGACCGAGGCACCCTCGCCGCCGACCCCACGTCCCGCTTCGCCGAGCTGCTGCGCACCGGCCGCACCGACCACACCCGCCGCACCGGCGTCGACGAGGTGCCGGCATGAGACACGTGGCGACCCTCATCCGCTTCACCTGGCGCTACTTCACCGGCTGCACCGTGTTCGGGACCCTGCTGTTCTGCGCGGCGCCGCTCGCCCTCGGCTTGGCCACCCGGGCGCTCTTCGACCGGGTCACCGGCGGAACCTCCGGCGAGGCCGGGGCTGCGGGCGCCGTGTGGGTCGCCGTGGCCCTCGTCGGCGCCGTCCAGGCCAGCGAGGTCCTGACCGAGCTCGCCGTCGGCCGGACCTGGAGCGGCTTCTGCTACCAGACCCACACGCTGCTGCAGCGCAACGTGCTGGCCGGCATCCTGCGCGGGTTCGGGCGGTTCGGGCTGCCCGTCCCGCCCGGCGACGCCGTCAGCCGGTTCCGGGACGAGCCGCCCAGCATCACGATGGGCTCGATGGACGGCGTCGCCGACCTCGTCGGCCGAGCGCTGTTCGCCCTCGTCGGTGGCACGGTGATGTGGCGCATCGACCCCCTGCTCACGCTGGCGGCGTTCGCCCCTGTCGTCGTCTCCAGCGCGGTCAGCGACGCCCTCGGCACCCGGTCGGCCGTGCACGCGGCCGCCGCCCGGGAGAGCACCGGCCGGCTCACCGCCTTCCTCGGCGAGCTGGTCGGTGCGAGCCTCGCCGTGCGGGTCGGGGGCGCCGCTCCCCACGTCGTGCGCCGGCTGGCCGAGATCGGTGAGACCCGCCGGCGGCGGTCGTTGCGCGACCGGGTGTTCGCCCAGACGGTCAACTCGATGAACGTCCACCTCGTGCACGTGGGCACGGGTGCGGTGCTGCTGCTCGGGGCGGGACGGATCCGGTCCGGGTCGTTCTCGGTCGGGGACTTCGCCCTCTTCGTCGTGTTCCTCGACCAGCTCACGTACCTGCCGGCCGAGATCGGGCGGGTGCTCACCGAGCTCAAGCGGACCCGGGTCTCGATCGACCGCCTCCACGCCCTCATGCCCGGCGGGCCGCGCGCCGCCGTGGTCGCCCCGGCCCCGATCCACGTGCGCGGCCCGCTGCCGCCGCTCCCGCCGCTCCCACCACGCCCGATGGACGACCGGCTGGACCGGCTCGACGTCGTCGGCCTCACCGCCATCCATCCGAGCAGCGGCCGGGGCGTGGTCGACGTGACGCTCTCGCTCGAACGCGGGACGCTCACCGTCGTCACCGGCCGGATCGGCAGCGGGAAGACCACGCTGCTGCACGCCACGCTGGGCCTCCTGCCCCGTGTCGGCGGCGAGATCCGGTGGAACGGCACACCGGTCGACGACCCGACGGCGTTCCTCGTCCCGCCCCGCGCCGCGTTCACACCCCAGGTGCCCCGCC
>JBKPAS010000111.1:0-6976 GCA_046744265.1 Actinomycetota bacterium | reverse complement strand
GGACATCGCCCGCGCCTCGATCTGGCGGATGCGCTCCCGGGTGAGGTTGAAGTGCTCGCCCACCTCTTCGAGCGTCCGGGGCTCGCCCCGGTCCAGCCCGAAGCGCAGCTTGAGGATCTCGCGCTCGCGCTCGTCGAGCGGAGCGAGCAGCCGGTTGATCTCCTCGGGCAGCAGCGCGGTGGCCGCCACCTCGAACGGCGACTCGGCCGACCGATCTTCGACCACGTCGCCCAGCTCGGCGTCGCCGTCTTCCCGCAGGGGCTCGGACAGCGACAGGGGCTCGGCGGCGAACCGCAGCGCCTCGGTCACCTTGTCTTCGGGCATCTCGACCTCGGCGGCCAGCTCGGCCAGCGTGGCCGGACGCCCGAGCTTGAGCTCGAGGCGGGCCCGGGCTTTCTGCAGCCGCGCCAGCGTGTCGCCCGCGTGGACGGGCAGCCGGATGGTGCGACCCGTGTTCGCGATGCCGCGGGTGATCGCCTGCCGGATCCACCACGTCGCGTAGGTCGAGAACTTGAAGCCCTTGCGCCAATCGAACTTCTCGACCGCGTGCATCAGGCCGAGGTTGCCCTCCTGGATCAGGTCGAGGAGGGGCAGGCCCGACGCCTGGTACTTCTTGGCGATCGAGACGACGAGCCGCAGGTTGGACTGGACGAACGTGCGCTCCGCGTTCTCACCGTCGCGCGCCGAGCGGCGCAACTCGCGCTTGCGAGCCGGCGGGAGTTTCCGGCCCTCGGCCTCGAGCTCGGCCCGGGCGGCGTTGCCGACCTCGATGGCCTGAGCGAGGCGGACCTCGTCGTCCTTGGTGAGCAGTGGGTACTGCCCGATGTCAGTGAGGTACAGCCGGACGAGATCTTCCTCGTCGCGCTCCACGCGCTCCTTGGGCAACGTATCGTCCCTTTGTCGTGACGCCTGTGTGGTGGGAGCCTGCGACGGTGGGGAGCGGCTCTCCGCCCAGACCGCGCCGACTCGATACGCCCGGATCCCGGGGCGTGCTCAAGGATACCGGTGCGGTCAAGCGCGACGACGCACGCGTCGAAAAGCCTCGCGGTCGAAACCATCGGCGGAACGACACGCCCCGTGAACCATCACCGTAGTCCGCGGCGCACGCTTAATGGGGGGATGAGAGCGCTACCGCTCCCCGTCGCGGCCCGTCCCGGAGCGTGCTGCCTGCGGTGTCGCCGGTTGACTAAGGTCCCGGCCGGGAGGAGGCAGTTCTGTGGAACGGCGGTCCGATCGACCTCACCGACACGACGACAGACAGCGATCCCCCGAGGGGGCGCGCACGTCGTGATCGCCCGACCGCCCGGCGGGCCGGCGACCGGCCCGCACCACAACGACCTGCCCCAGGCGACGACTGCTCACGACCTGCGGTGACGACAGGGGAGGGCTACGCGTGCAGCTCACGGAAGATCGGGCTCTGGCCACGGTGGCAGCGAGAGTGCCCGCGGGTGTCCGCTCCCACCCTTCCCCGCAGGTGGGAGCGCTGATCGAGGAGGCCCGGGCCGGCTCGGCGGTGGCCTTCGAGCAGATCTATCGTCAGCTCGCCGGCCAGGTGTCGTCCTACCTCCGCTGGCACCGCGCCACCGATCCCGACGGGCTCACCAACGACGTCTTCGCCCAGGTCCACCGCAACCTCGCCGGCTTCGAGGGCGACGAGCAGCACTTCCGCTCGTGGGTCTTCACGATCGCCCACCACCGCATGATCGACGACAGGCGCCGAGCCAACCGGCAGCCCCGGGTCGAGGGCGACGTCGGCGTCGAGGAGCACATGGGCACCGGCGACGTCGAAGACGACGTCCTCAACTGGCTGGCCCACGACCGTGTCCGCGACCTGCTCGCGGTGCTGTCGCCGGACCAGCGCGACGTCGTGCTGCTACGCATCGTCGCCGACCTCTCGGTCGAGGAGGTCGCGCGGATGCTGGGCAAGCGCGAGGGGGCCGTGAAGGCGCTGCAGCATCGCGCCCTCGCCGCGCTCCGCCGGCACATCGACCGCCGGCCGGTGGCCACCTGAGGGCGGGTGTCGGGCGGAACACCGGAAACCCGAAACCCCCTGTGACGCATCTTCCTGGCGCCCGTGGGCGTTGACCTCATCGGATGACCGATCTTCGCCTGAGCGCGCGTGACGTCGACGACGTGCTGGCCGGCCGCCAGCCGGACGGTCGCGCCGACCTCGCCCCCCTGGCCGAGATCGCTGCCGTGCTGCACGCCAGTAGCGAGGTCGAGCCGGCGCCGCCGATCTCCGACGGCCTCCGGGCGCAGATCGAGGGGGGCGTCCCCAGCCTGGCGGCCTCGGCCGTGCGCCGCCGCCGGCACCGGGCCCGGCACCTGCAGCCCGTCCCCCGGTCGCGCTCCGCCCTCGCCGCCTACCGCCGCCCGCTGGCCAGCCTCGCGGCGGCCGCCGTGCTGCTCGTCGGCCTGGTCCTCGCCACGTCGCGCGGGGGCCTGCCGAACGACGTCCACACGGCCGTGGACGACATGAGTTCCGCGATCGGCCTCGACCTGTTCCGCAGCGACGACGCGGCCCGCGCCGACCGGTCGGCCACGACCACGACCTCGACGACGGCCACGACCAGCACGACGGCACTGAGCACGACCGCGCCGAGTACGACCGCACCGAGCACGACCGCGCCGCCGTCGACGTCGGCGCCGCCGGCGACCACCGCCCCGCCCACGACCCAGGCGCCCGCCGGTCCGGCGCCACAGGATCCGCAGCTGCCGTGGTGGATGCGGCCCGAGGTGTGGCAGCAGTTCGGCTTCGACCAGTGGCCGAGCGACGGTCAGTGGGACGGCCACGACGGCACCTCCAGTTGGGGCCGCGACGGCGACGCAGGTGGGACCGGCACGGGCACGACGACGCCGTCGACCACCTGGCCGTCCCCCTGAGATCGGCGCGACGCGGCGGCCCGGCCGCTACGAGCCGCCCCCGGCGACGATGGTCTTCTCCAGCCGCGCCGCGTGGGCGGACGCCAGGTCGACGTCGCCCGGCCCCCCGATCAGCGACTGGAGCAGCCCCTCGCCGTCGCGCCACTCGTCCAGGTCGTCGGCCAGGACGAACCGCAGCGACCGGGCGAGCGCGGCGTCGGCAACGGGCGAGGCCGCGGCCAGCCGCCCGGCCGTGGCCGTGACGACCCGGGGCAGCACGACCCGGTAGAGCCCGGCGAGGCGCTCGAGCGTCGACGGCGCCTCGGCCAGGGCGGCGACCGCCCCGGCCATACCCTCGCTCGCCGGGGTCACCAGCGCCTCGGCGTCGACGCCGGCCACCTCGGGCACGTGGCCGCGCCACAGCTCGGCGTGCCAGGCGTGGCGGCGCGAGTGGGTGGCGAGGTGCACCTTGACCTGCGGCTCGGGCACGCTCGGCGCCCAGGCGCCGAGCACCTCGAACAGCCGCATCTCCAGCCACACGTGGTGGCCGGCCACCCGGGCGCCGTCCTCGAGCGAGGGCGGCCCGGCGGCTGCGGCCGCCACCGGCACCGGCGGGACGGGCCTCGTCGTCTCGAACACGCTCAGCCCCGGTAGGCGTTGGTGATCGGCAGGCGGCGGTCCTTCCCGAACGCCTTGGGCGTCACCCGCACGCCCGGCGGGGTCTGCCGCCGCTTGTACTCCGACACGTCGACGAGCCGGGTGACCCGGGCGACGAGGTCGGCGTCGAAGCCCCGCTCGACCAGCTCGGCGCGGGTCATGTCGTCCTCGACGTAGGCCTCGATGATCGGGTCGAGCACCTCGTACGGCGGGAGGGACTGGTCGTCGCGCTGGTCCGGCCGCAGCTCGGCCGACGGCGGCTTGACCAGCACGTTGTCGGGGATCACCGACCGCCCCGCCACCGCGTTGCGGTCGCGGGCCAGCGCGTACACGAGCAGCTTGGGGACGTCCTTGATGACCGCGAAGCCGCCAGCGGTGTCCCCGTAGAGCGTCGAGTACCCGACGGCCATCTCGCTCTTGTTGCCGGTGGTGAGCACGATCCAGCCGAACTTGTTGGACAGCGCCATCATCAGCACGCCCCGGATGCGCGACTGGAGGTTCTCCTCGGTGATGTCGGGTTCGCAGCCCTCGAAGCTCGGGGCCAGCAGGTCGAGGAACGCGGCATGCGCCGGCTCGATGGGGATCACCCGGCGCTCGATGCCCAGCTCGACGCACAGCTTCTCGGCGTCGTCGAGCGAGTGGTCGGACGAGTAGCGCGACGGCATCAGCACCCCGTGCACGCGCTCGGGCCCCAGGGCGTCCGCCGCGATCGCGGCCACCAGCGACGAGTCGATGCCGCCCGAGAGCGCGATCGCCACGTCGGTGAACCCGTTGTGGAGGACGTAGTCGCGCGTGCCGGTGACCAGCGCCTCGTACACCTCGCGGACCGGCGGCAGCGGGTCGTGCACCGCGCCCGGACGCCGCGGCTCGTCGCCGTCGGCCCGGGGGGCAGTCGAGACCACGTGCACGGGAAGCGGCTCGTCGGTCGCCCGTCCCCGGGGGTCGAGCAGGCGCTTCCGGAACACGGGAAGGACCTCGACGTCGCAGATCGCCGTCTGCTCCTGGAACTGCGGCATGCGGACGGCCAGCTCGCCGTGGGCGTCGAACACCATCGACGCCCCGTCGAAGACGAGCTCGTCCTGCCCACCGACCCGGTTGACGTAGACGAGCGAGCACGACGCGTCCGACGCCCGCGTCGCCAGCATGCGCTCGCGCTCGGCCAGGCGGTTGGCGTAGTAGGGCGAGGCGTTGATGTTCACGACCAGCTCGGCGCCGCCGGCGGCCTGGGCGGCGATCGGGCCGGTGGGGCTGAAGGCGTCCTCGCAGATGGACACGCCGACCCGCACGCCGGCGACCACGACCAGCGTCGGCTCCTCGGTGCCGGGGGCGAAGTAGCGCTGCTCGTCGAACACCGCGTAGTTGGGGAGGATGCGCTTGTGGTAGACGGCCTGCACCGCGCCCCGGGCGCAAACGGCCGCTGCGTTGTACAGATCGCGCCCCGCGTCCACGAAGCCCACGACCACGACGCACTCGCCGGTTGCCGCGGCCACCTCGTCGAGCGCGGCCCGGTTGTCGGCCACGAACCCGGGTTTGAGCAGCAGGTCTTCGGGCGGGTAGCCGGTGAGGGCCAGCTCGGGGAACACCGCCAGGTCGCACCGCTCGGCCTCGGCCCGGCGCAGCGCGTCGACCACGCGGCCGACGTTGCCGGCCAGGTCGCCGACCCGGGTGTTGAGCTGGCACAGCGCGACGCGGAGGCGAGCCACAGGCTCAGCTTAGGGAGGGTCGGCCCGCCCACCCGTGCTGGCATGATCGGGGCATGGTTCCGCAGGCGCTCGGCGAGCTGGTCGAGCGGTCGGCCGACCCCGAGACGGTGCGGCTGGCGCTCGTCCGGTTCGGCGACGGCATCGTCGAGCGCCTGGCTGCCGACGCCGAGGGCCTAGGGGCGCACACGATCCGGGTGGTGGCGGCCAGCCGCAGCCTCACCCGGGTGATCGAGACCGACCGCGTGGCCCTCGACGTGCTGGACGCGCTCGACAAGCGTCCGGCGGGTCCGCTGGGCGACGGCTCGGCCAGTGAGGGCGACGACCTGCCGATCGTCGACCGGCTCGTCCGCTGGAAGGACCGCGAGATGCTGCGCATCGCGGCCCGCGACCTGGCGGGCGTCGACACGGTCGAGGCGACCACGGGGGCGCTGAGCGACCTGGCGGTCGACGTGCTGCGGGCGGCCGTCGTCGTGGCCGACGCCCAGGACCTGGCGGTCGTCGGCATGGGCAAGCTGGGCGGCCACGAGCTCAACTACGCCAGCGACATCGACCTGCTGTTCGTGGGGGGCGAGGTCCGCCGGGCCCGGGCGGTGATGGACCTGGCGCGCCGGTGCTTCCGAGTCGACGCCAACCTGCGTCCCGAGGGTCGGGACGGGCCCCTCACCCGCAGCCTCGACAGCTACGCCGCCTACTGGGACCGGTGGGCCGAGCCCTGGGAGTTCCAGGCCCTGCTCAAGGCCATCCCGGTCGCTGGCGACCCGGTCGTGGGCCAGGCGTGGGCCGACCTGGCGGCCGGCGCGGTCTGGGGCCGCCCGCTCGGCGCCGACGACGTCCGCTCGCTGCGGGCGCTCAAGGAGCGGGCCGAGGCCGCCGTGGCCCGCCGCGGCCTCGAGGAGCGCGACATCAAGCGGGGGCGGGGCGGCATCCGCGACATCGAGTTCTCGGTCCAGCTGCTGCAGCTCGTCCACGGGCGGGTCGACGCCGAGCTGCGGTCCCCGACGACGCTGACCGCGCTCGGCGACCTGGCAGCGGGCGGCTACGTGGACAGGTCCGACGCCGAGGTGCTGGCGGGGGCCTACCGGTTCTTGCGGCGGACCGAGCACGCCCTCCAGCTCGAGGAGGGCCACCAGACCCACACGCTGCCCGCGGAGCGCGAGAGCCGGCGCCGCCTCGCCCGGGTCCTCGGCTACCGGGGGACGCGGGCGGCCGGCCCGACCGAGGCGTTCGACCGCGAGCTGCAGCGGCAGCGGAACCTCGTCCGCTCGGCCCACGAGCGCCTCTACTTCCGCCCGCTGCTCGGGGCGCTGGCGGGCGCCAGCGCGCTGTCGCCCGAGACGGCCGCGTCCGCCCTCGCGTCGTTCGGCTTCGCCGATGCCGAGCGCACCCGGCAGGCCGTCCAGGAGCTGACCCGGGGCCTCACCCGGTCGTCGCGCATGATGCGGCAGCTCCTCCCGCTGCTGCTCGACTGGCTGTCCGAGACGCCCGACCCCGGCCTGGGGCTGCTCGGCCTGCGCAAGCTGGCCTCGGGCTCGCAGCGGGTCATGGAGCTGGCCAACGCCTTCCGCGACAGCCCCGAGGTGGCCCGCCACCTGTGCGTGCTGCTGGGCACGAGCGGCCTACTGGGCGACCTGCTGGTTGCCAACCCCGACCTCATCGTGCGGCTGGCCGATCCGGCGCGGCTGCGGACGCAGGCGCGGGACGACCTCGTCGAGTCCGCCGGGCGGGCGCTCGGCTGGCGGACCGACCCGGGAGAG
>JBKPAS010000042.1:0-4267 GCA_046744265.1 Actinomycetota bacterium | reverse complement strand
CGGCCGAGCCGCCGCGGGAGGCGTATTGTGGGGGGGGGGCCGTGGCGGGGTGGTCGTTGGTCCCGACGGCGGCGCCGCCGGGACCGGGTGGGGGGGTGGGGCCGGTGGGCGCGGCATCGTCCTCGTCCACGGTGGGTCATCACCCCCAGTCGGTGCGGCAGCGGGTATCGGGTCCTTGGTCCGTACCCGGCGACGGACCGGACCGCACCACCCAGCGCCGCCCCGGCGGGCGGCTACTCGACGGAACCGGTGGTGCCCGTGGTGCCCGTGGTGCCGGTGGCGCCCGTGCCGGCGGCGGCGTTGTGGCCCCCGTCGGGCTCGACGGTGGAGGCGACCTTGTCGGCCGCGCCGCCGGCGGTGTCGACCAGCCGCTCCTCGACCGCATCGGTGATGCGGACGGCGCTGCGCGACACCGTGTCGGTGACCCGCTGGACCCGGGGGTTACCACGGACCTTGTCGACGGTCTCCTGAACCTGACGCCTGCGTTCCTCGTCCGCTTGGGTACCGACCCAATACCCGGCGGCGAATCCGATGGCGAGTCCGAGCTTGAACTTCATTCGCGAAACGTACCCCCTCGCGCACCTGAACAGACGCGGACGCGCGGATGAGCAAGCGCGTCGGCGCGCCGAGGGCGGGCCCAGCAGGGCCCGCCCTCGTGCCTAGATCATCGGAAGGACCGCTCGACCTCGTTGACGCCGGGCGGGACCAAGCCCCGGCAATCGAGCGGACGGTGGACTGGCTTGGATTCCACCGAGTGGTCCGACGGCCGACTCAGCGGCCAGCCACCTCCAGGGTCCCATGACAACAGTCACTCATGCTGTGGACCACCTCCTTTCTCTGGTGCGAAGGAGGCTATCAACAGCCGCGGCGACCGCGTCACCGGATTTCCGTTACATCATGCCCATGCCGCCCATGCCGCCCATGGGGTCGCCACCGCCGGCGGGGGCGGGGGCGGGCGGCTCGGGCTTGTCGGCCACGAGCGACTCGGTGGTGAGCACCAGGCCGGCGATCGACGCCGCGTTCTGCAGCGCGGCACGGGTGACCTTGGCCGGGTCGATGATGCCGGCCTTGAGCAGGTCCTCGTACTCGCCGGTGGCGGCGTTGAAGCCGACCGTGCCGGTCTCGCGCTCGACCTGCTGCACGGTCACGGCGCCCTCGTAGCCGGCGTTGGCCGAGATGAGCCGGGTCGGCTCCTCGAGCGAACGCCACACCGAGCGGGCACCGGTGGCCTCGTCGCCGCTGAGGCTCTCGGCCGTCTTGGCCACGGCCGCACGGGCCCGGAGCAGGGCGGTGCCGCCGCCGGCGACGACGCCCTCCTCGATGGCCGCCCGGGTCGCGGAGAGGGCGTCCTCGATGCGGTGCTTCTTCTCCTTGAGCTCGACCTCGGTGGCCGCGCCGACCTTCACGACCGCGACGCCGCCGGCGAGCTTGGCCAGCCGCTCCTGCAGCTTCTCACGGTCCCAGTCCGAGTCGGTGTTCTCGATCTCGGTCTTGATCTGGCTGATGCGGCCCTTGATGTCGTCCTCGGAGCCGGCGCCGTCGACGAGGGTCGTGTCGTCCTTGGTGACGATGACCTTCTTGGCCCGGCCGAGCAGGTCGAGGGTGATGTTGTCGAGCTTGAGGCCGACCTCGTCGGAGACCACCTGGCCGCCGGTGAGGATCGCCATGTCCTCCAGCATCGCCTTGCGGCGGTCGCCGAAGCCCGGGGCCTTGACGGCGACGCTGTTGAACGTGCCGCGGATCTTGTTGACGACCAAGGTGGCGAGGGCCTCGCCTTCGACGTCCTCCGCGATGAGCAGCAGCGGCTTGCCCGTCTGCATGACCTTCTCGAGGACGGGCAGCAGCTCCTGGACCGACGAGATCTTGCCCTGGTTGAGCAGGACGTAGGCGTCTTCGAGGACGGCCTCCTGCCGGTCCTGATCGGTCACGAAGTAGGGGGCGAGGTAGCCCTTGTCGAACTGCATGCCCTCGGTGAAGTCGAGCTCCATGCCGAAGGTGTTCGACTCTTCGACGGTGACCACGCCGTCTTTGCCGACCTTGTCGATGGCGTCGGCGAGGACCTCGCCGATGGCCTGGTCGGCCGCCGAGTTGGCCGCCACCTGGGCGATCTCGGACCGGTCGTCGATGTCGCGGGCCTGGCCGGCGATCGCCTCGACCGCGGCGGCCACGGCCTTCTCGATGCCGCGCTTGAGGCCGGTCGGGCTGGCGCCCGCGGCCACGTTGCGCAGGCCCTCGCGCACCAGCGCCTGGGCCAGGACCGTCGCCGTCGTGGTGCCGTCACCAGCGATGTCGTTCGTCTTGGTGGCGACTTCCTTGACGAGCTGGGCGCCCATGTTCTCGAACGGGTCGTCGAGCTCGATCTCGCGGGCGATGGACACGCCGTCGTTGGTGATCGTCGGGGCGCCCCACTTCTTGTCGAGCACCACGTTGCGGCCGCGGGGGCCGAGCGTCACCTTGACCGCGTCGGCGAGCTTGTTGACGCCGGACTCGAGGGCCCGCCTCGCTTCGTCGTCGAACTTGAGGATCTTGGGCATCAGCTCACTTCCCCACGATGGCCAGGACGTCGCGCGCCGACAGGATCAGGAGATCGTCGCCGGCGACGGTGATCTCGGTGCCCCCGTACTTGCTGTACACGACGGTGTCACCCACCTTGACGTCCATCGGGATGATCTCGCCGGTCTGCTCGGACCGCTTGCCAGGACCCACGGCCAGGACCTCGCCCTGCTGCGGCTTTTCCTTCGCGGTGTCGGGGATGACGAGACCGCTCGCGGTCGTCTCCTCGCTCTCCCCGGGCTTGACGACGATGCGATCGTCGAGGGGCTGCAGGTTCATTGCGGTGTCGCCTCCGTTGGCGGGTCGGGTGCTGTTAGCACTCTCCTGGTACGACTGCTAACCCTAAACGCGACCGGTTAGCACTCGCAACCGGGGAGTGCCAGGAACCCGCCTATCCGGCGGGCTGGGTCGCCGCCTCCTCGTAGGCGACCGGCTCGGCCTGGCCGTCCAGGACCAGCCAGGTGGCGCCGGTCTCGACGTCCGCCCGCGGCGCGGTGACCGTCGAGACGTAGCGGAAGTCGGCGCGCACCTCGTCCTCGGTGACCTCGCACACGACGTAGCCCCGCCGGCGGGCGTTCACGTAGCGGATCGCCGGAGCCACGTCGCCCGCGTGCTCGACGATCTCGGCGTAGCCGGCCGGGAACTCGGACGAGATCGACGTGCCCACGAGCTCGGTCGCCAGCGGCTCTGTCGCCGGGTCGTCGGGGTCGCGGGTGAGGACGCCGACGCCGCTCGCGTGGATGTCGCCGGTGACGATCAGCGGGTTGCGGACGCCCGCCAGCTGGCGGGCGAGGCGGCTGCGGGCCGCCGGGTAGCCGTCCCACTGGTCGAGGTTGATGAGCTCGGACGACCCGACCGGGATCTCGATCTTCGAGACGATGACCTGCTGGGCCAGCACGTTCCACCGCGCATCGCTGGCGTCGAGCGCCTCGCCGAGCCAGCGCTCCTGCTCGGCGCCGAGCATGGTCCGTTCCTCGTCGCCCACCGCCGGGCAGGCCGGCCCGACGTCCGCCACCGCGTTGCACGCCTGGTCGCTGCGGTGCTGGCGGCCGTCGAGCACGAAGAACCGGGCGAGCGTGCCCCAGCCCAGGTCGCGGTAGAGGGTGGCGTCGGGGCCGTCGGGCTGGTCCATCCGCACCGGCATGTGCTCGTAGTAGGCCTGGTAGGCGGCGGCCCGCCGGGCCCGGAACTCGTCCCGCGGCGCCGGGGCGTTGCCCTCGACCTGCGAGACGTCGCCGGCGTAGTTGTTCTCGACCTCGTGGTCGTCCCAGGTGCAGATCCAGGGGGCGCGGGCGTGCGCCGCCTGCAGGAGGGGGTCGCGCTTGTACTCGCCGTAGCGCAGTCGGTAGCCGTCGAGGTCGACCGGCGCCGGCGTCTCGGCGCGGCGCACCCCGGCGTCGGACGGCGGGTCCTCGTAGATGTAGTCGCCCAGGAAGACGACCAGGTCGACGTCCTCGTCGGCGAGGTGGTCGAGGGCGCCCCAGTAGCCGTCCTGCCGGTTCTGGCACGAGGCGAAGGCGAAGCGGAGCCGGTCGGGGCCGGCGTCGGCGGCGGGCGCCGTGCGGGTCCGGCCGGCCGGGCTGACCCGGTCGCCGACCGCGAACCGGTACCAGTACCAGGTGTCGGCGTCGAGCCCGCCGGGGTCGACGTGCACCGAGTGGGCGAGCGCCGGGTCGGCCACCGCGTCGCCCTCGGCCACGACGTCGCCGAAGCC
>JBKPAS010000077.1:0-8004 GCA_046744265.1 Actinomycetota bacterium | reverse complement strand
GCAACAGCCGGCCGCCCGCGGCGGCGCCGAGCCCGCCCGTCCCCGTGCCGGCCCGCAGCGGCCTCCCGCCGGTCGACCCCGAGACCCGGCTGTGGAGCGCCCGGTACCTGTGCGACCGCCTCGCCACCGAGCAGCGTGAGGCGGCCCACGACGGCCGGCCGTTCTCGCTGGTCCTGGTGCAGGTGCCCGACGGCCCGCTCGCCGCCCTGTCGTACCGCCGCCAGGTCACGCTGCTGCGCGAGCTCGGCCACCAGTTCGTGGCCGGCGGGCTGGTCGACCACCTGGTGCACGTGCCCGACCAGGTCCAGCACTGGTTCGCGGTGATCCTGCCCGACTCCGACAGGGCGAGCGCCAAGGCGTTCGAGCGGCGGCTCCGCAACGGAATCGGCGGCTACCTGCGCAGCCGGGGACTGCTGCTCGGCGACCTCGAGAGCGCCTGCCTGACGTCGCCCGACGACGATCAGGCCCTCGGCGTGATCTGGGACACGCTCATCGCCCGGGGGCAGCCGTCACCGTCGGCCGCAGCGGCTCCGCCGCGCTAGAATCACACGAGTGTGATTCGTCCACAGGCAACTGTGGACAACCCCATGCGACGGAGGGAGTCAGGGTGGCGAGTCGAGGCAGCTTCACCCACCTCCACGTGCACACCGAGTACTCGATGCTCGACGGTGCGGCCCGCATCGGCGAGGTCGTCGGGGCCGCGGTGGCCGACGGCCAGCCCGCGATCGGCATCACCGATCACGGGAACATGTACGGCATCCTCGACTTCTACAAAGCGTGCCGCAAGCAGGGCATCAAGCCCGTCCTCGGCACCGAGGCCTACATGGCGCACGACTCGCGCCACGAGCGTCCGCCGCGACGGGGGCGGGTCGACGACACGGGCGGCGACGCCGACGGCGGCCGCAAGCTCTACTACCACCTCACGCTGCTGGCCGAGAACAACGCCGGCTACCGCAACCTCATCCAGCTCGCCAGCCGGGCGTTCATGGAGGGCTACTACTACAAGCCCCGCGTCGACTGGGAGATCCTCGCCGAGCACAGCGAGGGCCTGATCGCCACCACCGGCTGCCTCGGCGGCCACGTCCTGCAGTCGCTGCTGCAGGGCGACATGGAGGGGGCCGTCGAGAAGGCAGGCCGCCTGCAGGAGATCTTCGGCCGCGACAACCTGTTCGTCGAGATCCAAGACCACGGCATCCCCGAGCAGCACAAGACCAACCCCCAGCTGCTCGAGATCGCTCGGCGCATCAAGGCGCCGCTGCTGGCGACCAACGACAGCCACTACGTCCACCGGGAAGACGCCGTCGCCCACGACGCCCTGCTCTGCGTGCAGACCGGCTCGCAGATGAGCGACCCCGACCGGTTCAAGTTCCACGGCGAAGAGCACTTCCTCAAGTCGGCGGCCGAGATGCGGGGCCTGTTCGGCGAGGTGCCCGAGTCGTGCGACAACACGCTGTGGGTGGCCGAGCGGTGCAACGTCGAGATCGACTTCGGCAAGCCCCAGCTGCCCAACTTCCCGCTGCCCGAGGGCTTCGAGTCCGACGGCGACTACCTGCGCCACCTCACGTTCGAGGGGGCCCGGCAGCGGTGGGGCGACCCGGTGCCCGACAACGTGGTCGAGCGGCTGGCGTACGAGCTCAAGGTCATCGAAGACATGGGCTTCAGCTCGTACTTCCTGATCGTGTGGGACCTGATCGACCACGCCCGCCGCACCGGCATCAGGGTCGGGCCCGGCCGGGGCAGTGCCGCCGGCTGCGCGGTGGCCTACTGCCTGCGCATCACCGACCTCGACCCGATCCGCTACGACCTGCTGTTCGAGCGGTTCCTCAACCCGTCGCGGATCTCGATGCCCGACATCGACATGGACTTCGACTCGCGTTTCCGCGACGAGATGATCCGCTATGCGGCCGAGCGCTACGGGCGCGACCACGTCGCGCAGATCGTGACGTTCTCGACGATCAAGGCCCGGGCCGCGGTGCGCGACGCCGCCCGGGTGCTCGGCTACCCCTACGGGGTGGGCGACAAGGTCGCCAAGGCGATGCCTCCGCTGATCATGGGGCGCGACACGCCGCTGTACGCCTGCCTCGAGCCCCACCCGAAGTACGAAGACGGCTACAAGATGGCCGCCGAGCTGCGCGAGATGTACGAGGCCGACCCCGACACCCGCCAGGTCGTCGACGTGGCCAAGGGCCTCGAGGGCCTGCGCCGGCAAGACGGCATCCACGCGGCCGCGGTGGTCATCACGAAGGACCCGCTCACCGAGTACCTGCCGATCCAGCGCAAGCCCGAGAACGGCCAGTCGCTCGAGGAAGCACCCGTCGTCACGCAGTACGAGATGCACGGCGTCGAAGAGCTGGGCCTGCTGAAGATGGACTTCCTCGGCCTGCGCAACCTCGACGTCATCAGCGACACGCTCGACATCATCAAGGCGACCCGGGGCGTCGAGCTCGACATCGACGACGTCGCGCTCGACGACCAGCCGACCTACGACCTGCTGAGCCGGGGCGACTCGATCGGCGTGTTCCAGCTCGAGGGCGGGAACATGCGCGCGCTGATGCGCTCGCTCGCCCCGAGCACGTTCGAGGACGTCGCGGCCCTCGTGGCCCTCTACCGCCCGGGCCCGATGGCGGCGAACATGCACAACGACTACGCCGACCGCAAGAACGGGCGGAAGCCGGTCCAGTACCTGCACGCCGACGCCGAGGACATCCTCGGCGACACGTACGGGTTGATGGTCTACCAGGAGAGCATGATGCGAATCGCCCAGCGATTCGCCGGCTACTCGCTGGCCGAGGCCGACAGCCTCCGGAAGGCGTGCGGCAAGAAGGTTCGCGAGCTCATCGCCAAGGAGCGGGTGAAGTTCGTCGAGGGGTGCGAGCGCACCGGCTACGGCGCCGACCTGGGCACGAAGTGGTTCGACATCATCGAGCCGTTCGCCGACTACGCCTTCAACAAGAGCCACGCGTACGGCTACGGCTTCGTCGCCTACCAGACCGCCTACCTCAAGGCGAACTACCCGGCCGAGTACCTGGCGGCCCTGCTCACCAGCGTCAAGACCAACCTCGAGAAGGCGGCGGTCTACCTGGCCGAGTGCCGCACGATGGGCATCACGGTCGACGTGCCCGACGTCAACCTGTCGGCGTCCGACTTCACGCCCGTTGTCGAGACCGGCGACGACGGCACCGAGACGCGCAGCATCATCTTCGGCCTGTCCGCGGTCCGCAACGTGGGCGAGGGCCTGGTCGCCCACATCGTCGCCGAGCGCGACGCCAACGGCGCCTACGCCGACTTCTACGACTTCTGCCAGCGGGTCGACATGTCGGTCCTCAACAAGAGGACGGTCGAATCGCTGATCAAGGCCGGCGCCTTCGACAGCGTGGGCCACCCCCGCAAGGGCCTGCTGACCGTGTTCGAGCAGATCGTCGACAACACGATCGCCCGCCGGCGCGAGCGCGACATGGGCATCATGACCCTGTTCGGCGACGGCGCCGGCGACGACGGGGGCGGCGACTTCGAGCGGGTGGCGATCCCCGACTTCGAGTTCGACAAGCGCGACCGCCTTGCCTTCGAGAAGGAGATGCTGGGCCTCTACGTGAGCGACCACCCGCTGCTCGGGGCCGAGGCCGCGCTGGCCCGGCGGGCCGACTGCGCGCTCGACGAGCTGGCCGAGTGCGAGGAGGGAGCGCTCAAGGCGGTGGGCGGCGTGATCACCACCCTCCAGCGCAAGTGGACGAAGAAGGGCGACCTCATGGCGGTCTTCGTCCTGGAAGACCTGCGCAGCGCGGTCGAGGTCATGGTGTTCCCCCGCACGATGACCGAGCACGGCCACAAGCTGGCCGACGACGCGGTCGTCGTCGTGAAGGCCCGGGTCGACAAGCGCGACGACCAGCCCAAGCTCATCGCCCAGTCGGTCGACGTCATCGACGTGGGGGCGGCCGGCGCCGAGCCGATGCGGGTGCGGGTGCCGCCCCAGCTGCTGTCCGAGTCGACGGTGAGCGAGCTCAAGCAGGTGCTGTCCGACCACCCGGGCGACTCGCCGGTGTACCTCCACCTGGGCGACCGCCAGGTGCTGCGCCTGCCCGACGACTGGAACGTCAACACGAGCAACGGCCTCGTCGGGCACCTGCGGGTGTTGCTGGGTCCAGGTGCGCTCAGTGTTCAGTGACAGGGCGTCATCATGCGTTTCCGTTACGAAGAGGGGTATGAGCTGCGGTTTCGCGCACGTGTTCCACGACGCGAGTTGCACGTGGCGTGTGATTTGACTGGACTAGTACTTCGTTGCCGAGAGCAGAACGGGGGCTACGCCGGACATGTCGATCGCTGTAGACACCAAGGACTGCACGGCGCTGAGCGATGCTGAGCTGGTCGAGATGGCCGACCTGTGTGCCGACGGGCCGCTGGCCTACGAGATCGGCACGCTGTCGAAGCAGGCCGAAGCCTGGGTGCTGGTGACCCAGGCCCGCGACGACGGGAAGTTGAAGGGGTTCGCGTTCTGCACGCTCGAGCGCATCGGGGGAACGCCGTGCGTGCTGATCGGCTTGGCGTCGATCAAGCGCACGTCGAAGCGTGACTCGGTCCTCCGCGCCATGATGCAAGACCAGCTTCGTCGCGCCGTCCTCGCCTTCCCCGACGAAGACGTGCTGGTGGCCGCTCGCCTCGGTGACCCGTCGGGCTTCGAGGCGTTCAGGTCGCTGAACGACGTCGTCCCCCGTCCCGGTCACCGGGCCAACGGCGAGGAGCGGGCCTGGGGCAACCGGCTCGCCAAGCGCTACGGCATCGACAACGGCTCGTACGAGCCGCGGGCGTTCATCGCCCGGGGCGACGGCAGCGGGCCCGCCGAGGTGCTCGACCACGAGACGCTGCAGTCCGACGAGATCGAGTCCGAGCTGGGCGCTCTGTTCGAGCAGATCCACGCGGGCAAGGGCGACAGCCTGATCGCCTTCGGGTGGGCCATGGAGGAAGACCTCCGCAAGCTGGCCTGACGGGCCGGGGCTCGGCGGCATCGGGTTGGACTTCGCCGATGTCGTCCGCCGGCGGCGCATGGTCCGGTCGTTCGACCGGCGGCCGGTGCCGGCGGGTGCGATCGACGGGCTGATCGACCTGGCCCGGCGGGCGCCGTCCGCCGGCAACACGCAGGCGTGGGCCTTCGTCGTGCTGTCCGGCGACGAGACCGCGCGGCTGTGGGACGTCACGCTGCCCCCCGAGCGCCGCGCCGCCTTCGGGTGGCCCGGGCTGCTGGACGCGCCGGTCGTCGTCGTGCCGGTCGTGTCGCCGGGCGCCTACGTCGCCCGCTACGGCGAGGACGACAAGGCCGCGACCGGGCTCGGCCGAGGCGAGGACGCGTGGCCGGTGCCGTACTGGTGGGTGGACGCCGGCATGGCCGTCCACGGGCTGCTGCTGGCCGCGGTCGACGCCGGGCTCGGCGCCCTGTTCTACGGGCTGTTCGAGCACGAGGCGGCGGCGCTGGCCGCGCTCGGCGTCCCCGACGGCTGGCGGGCCGTCGGCGCCGTGGCGCTCGGCTGGCCGGTGGAGGGCGGCGATCGCCCTGGCCGATCGTCCACCCGGCCCCGCCCCCCACTCGCCGAGGTGATCCACCGCGGCCATTGGTAGGCCCGGCCCCAGTAGGGTCCTGCGGATGTTCAGCGACCAGCGGAGCCTGGTCGTGGCCGGGGTGGTGGCGGTCGTGCTCGCGGTCGCGGCGGTCGTGGTCGTGCCGCGCCTGCTGGGCGGGGACGACGGGCCCGACCCGGCGCCCGATGCCCGGGCGTTCCTGGCGGCCTGGCAGGGCGGGGACCTGGCTGCCATGAAGCAGCGCCTGGTCGACCCGCCCGGCTCGTTCGAGCGCGACTACGCCACCCTCACCGACGGCCTGTCGGTCACCGACGCGCGGTTCGACCTGGGCGAGGTGGACCGCGACGGCGACGAGGCGACCGCCGCCTTCCGCGCCACGCTCCAGCTCGGCGGCCTGGGGGAGTGGTCGTACACCGGCCGGCTGGCGATGCAGAAGCAAGAGGGCGACCGCTGGCGCGTCGTGTGGTCCCCAGCCACGGTCCACCCGGACCTGGAGGCCGGGCAGCACCTGGTCCGCACCCGCGATCGCCCGACGCGGGCGCCGATCACGGGCGTCGGCGGCGCGGTGCTCACGGGCTCGCAGCCCGGGGTGACGATCGGGCTCCAGCCGTCGCGGATCCGCGACCTGGCCGCGGTCAAGGCTGCGCTGCAGGACCAGCTCGACGTCGACCCCGCCACCGTCGACACCGAGCTGAACCGGCCCGGCGTCCAGCCCGACCACTTCGTCCCCATCGTGACCGTCCGGGGGGAGCGCTACCAGCAGGCGCGGCCGGTGCTGTACCCGATCCCCGGCATCCTGTTCCAGGAGACCCAGATCAGGGGCGGGCCGAGCGAGGGCTACGCCCAGCACGTCCTCGGGCGGACCGGTGACATCACCGCCGAGCTGCTCGACGAGCTCGGTCCCACGTACGCGGCCGGCGACAGAGTCGGGCTGACCGGCCTCGAGGCCCGCTTCGAGCGGCAGCTCGCCGGCACGCCGTCGGGCGAGGTGCAGATCGTGGACGAGGACGGCGAGGCCATCCGGGTGCTGGAGCGCATCCGGGGCACCGAGCCCCAGCCCGTGGCCACGACCATCGACCCGGCCGTGCAGTCGGCGGTCGAGTCCGCCATCGGCACGGTCACCAAGCCGGCGGCGATCGTGGTGGTCGACGCCGACGGCAACATCCGGGGCGCCGCCTCGCGGCCACTCGACGACGACCTCAACCGGGCGTTCGGCGGCGCCTACCCGCCGGGGTCGACCGCCAAGGTGATCACCACGGACGCCCTGCTGTCCGCGGGCACGACGCCGGACACGCCCACCCAGTGCACGCCGACCGTGAACGCCGGCGGGCGCAGCTTCCGCAACTTCGAGAGCGAGAGCCTGGGCACCGTGCCGTTCCGCACGGCGTTCGCCGAGTCGTGCAACACCGCCTTCATCACCGCGGCGGCGCCGCTGGCGGCGGACGACCTGGTCGGCGCAGCCCGGCGGTTCGGCTTCAACGCCGACTACTCGGTTGGGCTCAACACCGAGGGCGGCAGCTACCCCGACCCGGCCGACGAGACCGAGAAGGCGGCCGCCGCCATCGGCCAGGCCCGGGTCACGGCCAGCCCCCTGCACATGGCCACGGTGGCCGGCACGGTCATCGACGGGACCTGGGAGCCGCCCACCCTGCTGCCCGACCACCCCGACCGGGACGCGCCCGACCCGACGAGGATCGACGCCGGCACGCGCGACACGCTGCGCGGCCTCATGCGGGCCGTCGTCACCGAGGGCACGGGGACGCCGGCCGACGTCCCCGGCCAGGAGATCTTCGGCAAGACCGGCACCGCTGAGTACGGCAGCGGCGACCCGCCGCCGACCCACGCCTGGTTCATCGGCTCGAACGGGACGCTGGCCGCCGCGGTGTTCATCGAGGGCGGCGGCGTGGGTGGCCGCGACGCCGCCCCGGTCGCGAACCGCCTGTTCAGCGCCCTGCCGGCCCGCTGAGCTGCCCGGCGAGGGTCGCCTCGTCCGTGGCGGGCAGCTGGCAGGCGTAGTTGCGGCAGACGTAGGCGCGGCCGTCGTCGCGGCCCTCCCACAGCGGCGAGTCGTACCGCTCGCCCCACGCCAGCACGGCGTCGGGCAGGAACCGTGACTGCACGGCCCGCACCAGGTCGGGCCGGTCGCCGGCCACGACGATCTCGGTCGTCCCCCGGGACGCCAGCTCGACGGCCACCAGCATGTGGCCGAACGACGTCGGGTGGTCGCCGGCCAGCGACGCGACCAGGCGCAGGATGTCCTCGGCCCGCTGGCGGTAGCGCTCCTCGCCCGTGAGGGCGGCCAGCCGCAGCAGGCCCACGGCGGCGAGGCTGTTGGCGCCGGGCGTGGCGTTGTCCATGAGGTCCTTGTTGCGGGTGACGAGCCGCTCGGCGTCGGTGCCGGTGGTGAAGACCCCGCCGTGCTCGTCGTCCCAGAAC
>JBKPAS010000142.1:0-7614 GCA_046744265.1 Actinomycetota bacterium | reverse complement strand
GCCGAGCTGCAGGCGATGATCGGGGACGCGCTCGGCCCGCTCGACGAGCGCCAAGCCGCCGAGGCGGCCGCGCTCGACGAGCAGATCGAGACGTTCGGCCTGCGGGGCGCCGGCAAGCGCGAGCTCGAGGCGCGCCACAAGCGCGAGGTGCGCCGCTTCCGCACCGCCGAGCTGCAGTTCGGGCTGGCGACGCTCGCCGGCGCCTACCGTGACGCGGTGGCGGCCGAGGGCCCCCGCCGGTCGTACGTCGAGGCCCTGGAGCGGATCGATGCGGCGGCGCTGGCGCTGATCCGCTACCCGAACGAGACGCTGCTGCTGCAGGCCCTGGCCGCCAGGCTGCCCTCGATCACGACCGGCGGAACAGCCCCTTGATCCGGTCGGCGATGGTGCCGACGGTGCCCTTGGCGCCGCCGGCGGCCCGGTCGACCTTGCCCTCGCGCTCCAGGCGCTCGTCGTCGGTCAGGTCGCCGACCGCTTCCTTGGCCCGGCCCTTCGCCTCGTCGAACGTTCCGTCGTCTGCCATGACGGTCCTCCCCGTCGTGAGATGACCCGCCGTGCCGGCAGAGCTACCCGCTGGCGGCGGCCGCACACCCGAGGCCGCCGGCGGCCTCAGCCCACGGTGACGAGCGTGACCGCCGCGCCGGCCAGCAGCACGCCGGCGATCTGGGGACGGCCGAGCCGCTCGCCGAGTACCGCCCGGGCCAGCATGACGGTGCTCGCCGGGTAGAGGGCCCCGATGACCGCCACCAGCGTGAGCATGCCGTGATGGGTGGCCAGCAGGAACAGCGTGTTGGCCCAGGCGTCGAGCAGGCCGCAGGCCGCGAGCATGACCGGCAGCGCGCCGCGCCGGGCCCGCCCGTCGCCGACGCGGGCCGCGGTGCTGGCCAGGGCGATCAGCCCGAACAGCGTGACCGAGGCGATTCGGCCGCTCACGACCGGCCACAACCCGGCGCTGTCGCTGGACAGGTCGAGGGCGACGAAGTAGAGGCCGAACCCGAGCCCGGCGGCCAGGGCGGCCGCGAGCTGGACCGGCGTGAGGCCACTCGCCCGCTCGGCATCGCCCGGCTCGCGGGCGAGCAGCGCCACGGCCACCAGCGCCAGCGGGATGCCGACCAGCGCCATCGGCGACGGCCGCTCGCCCCCGCCCATGCCGACGACCACCGGCACCAGCGCGGCCAGCACGGCGGTGATCGGGGCGACGATGCTCATCGCGCCCCGGGCCATCAACCAGTAGAAGAGGAGGACGCCGGTCCCGCCGGCGATGCCCCCTGCGGCGCCCAGCGCGAGGTCGCGCCCGCCCGGCGTCGTGGCGCTGACCAGCGGCAGCAGGACGACCAGCCCGGCGAGCCCAGCCGCGTGCGTGCGCAAAACGACGGCGGCCGACGGCAGCCGTCGGGCGGACAGGCCGCCGAAGAAGTCGCCGACGCCGTAGGCCATGGCGGATGCGAGCGCGAGCAGTGCGGCCATACGTGGTATCCGACGGGTCGAGGGTGCGGATCTGAGCGGTCACACCGGCCGTCGAGTCCTCCAGACTGACCGGCTGGGTCACTCTACTGACCGGTGCACTGGAGTGCACCACCGTTTCCGTATAGTGACCGCGTGACCGTCCCCTCCGACGTGGCCGCGGCCGTCGCCGTGAACACCCGGCGCCTACGCACGGCCCGGGGCTGGAGTCTCGACGCCTTCGCCGCCCAATCGGGGGTGAGCAAGGGCATGCTCGTCCAACTCGAGCAGGCCCGCACCAACCCGAGCCTCGGCACGCTGTGCCGGGTGGCCGAGGCGCTGTCGGTCTCGCTGGCCGCGCTGATCGAGACCGACGAGGGGCCGACGGTGCGGGTGGTCGCCGACGGCACCCAGCTGTGGGCGGGGGAATCCGGGGGCTCGGCCGAGCTGCTCGTCGGGTGCGACGAGCGCGAGCACGTCGAGCTGTGGCGGTGGGAGATGGCGCCCGGCGAGGCCCACAACAGCGACGAGGGGCACGTCGGGGGCACGATCGAGCTGGTCCACGTGCTCGACGGCACGCTGACGCTCGAGGTCGACGGCACCGAGCACGCGGTCGAGCCGGGTGGGGCGGCCTCGTTCCCCGGCGACCGGCCGCACGTCTACCGCAACGCCGGCACCGTGGCGTGCCGGTTCGTCATGGTCGTCCTGCAGGCCGACGCCGACCTCCGGGCCTGGGCCTCGACCCGCATGGGGGCGGGCCGCGGGGTCGCCCCTGAGCAGGATTCGTGACCTGGCGCGTCCGGACGCGACGACGGCGCAACCGGTTCCGGGAATCGCCCCGTCGCTTGCTATCGTGTCCCGTCCCGCCCGGGTAGCTCAGCCGGCAGAGCAGCTCACTCGTAATGAGCAGGTCAGGGGTTCGATTCCCCTCCCGGGCTCCATCCGTGTCCTGACCCTGCGTGAGCTGAACCGGGCGACGCTGGCTCGGCAGATGCTGCTCGAGCCGGCCGACGTGCCCGTCGCCGCCGCCGTCGAGCGGCTGGTCGGCCTGCAGGCCCAGCAGGCGTCCGCACCGTACGTCGGCCTGTGGACCCGGCTCGCCGCCTTCGACCGTGACGACCTGGCGAAGGCGATCGAGGGCCGCTCGGTCCTCAAGGCCACGCTCATGCGCAGCACGCTGCATCTCGTGACGGCCGACGACTACCCGTGGGTGCGGCGGGCGGTCCACCCGGCGCTGGCCGGGGCCGCGGACACGATCGCCACGCGCCGGGGCGGCAAGGGCGAGTTCGACCCCGACGAGGTCCTGTCCGCCGGCCGCGCCTTCTTCGCCGAGGAGCCCCACAGCTACGCCGAGCTGTCCGCCATGCTCGGCGAGCTGCACCCGGACGTGGACGTCGGCTCGATGCGCTACACGGTGCGAACGCACCTGCCACTCGTCCAGATCCCCACCGACACGCGCTGGAGCTACCCGGGCCAGCCCCGGTTCACCCTGGCCGACGACTGGCTCGGCCAGCCGATACCGGTCGAGGACCAGGACGAGGGCGACCTCGAACGGCTGGTGCGCCGCTACCTCGCGGCGTTCGGCCCGGCGTCGGTCACCGACATCCAGACCTGGTCGGGGCTGACCAAGCTGAAGGAGCCGATCGGGCGGTTCAAGGACGACCTCGTCACCTACCGCGACGAGCAGCGCCGCGAGCTTCTGGACGTGCCCGACGCGCCGCTGCCCGACGCCGACACCGCCGCCCCCGAGCGGTTCCTGCCCGAGTACGACAACCTGCTGCTGTCCCACCAGAAGCGGACGCGGGTCGTCGCCGACGAGCACCGCAAGCGGGTCTACCTGCCCGGGCTGCGGGTGAGCCCCACCTTCCTGGTCGACGGGTTCGTCGCCGGCACGTGGACGGTCGAGAAGGCGAAGGGCGCCGCGACCCTGGTCATCGACCCGTTCGCCAAGCTGCCGAAGAAGAGGGGCAGCGCCCTCGTCGAGCAGGGCGAGCGCCTCGTCCGGTTCGTCGAGCCGGCGGCGAAGGCCCACGCGGTCCGGGTCGCCGGCTGAGCCGCGCCAGCCCGCGAAAACACCCGCGGCCGTCGCCGCCGAGCACCCCCGCGGGGAGGTACCTTTCGCCTCGGGCCCCACGCCCGTCGACCCACCCCGCGAGCCGCAGCCGAGCGCCGGAACGACCGTGAAGCCTTCCTTGACCGACAGCCCCGGCGACGAGACGTCCCCGCGCGCCGGGCGGCGGGCGAGGGCCAGGGCCCGGGCGTCGGGCGAGAGCGGCCGGCTCGACTTCGGCCCCAAGCCGATCCCGTTCGTCGACAGCCGGCCCGACAGCCAGCCGCAGATGTTCGAGCCCAAGCGGCACCTGGACGTCGGGCTGATCCTCGCCGTGCTGTTCGGCCTCGGCACACTGGCGTTCGTGGTGCTGCTGATCTACCGGGGCACCCGGGTCGAGGTCGACCAGCGCGGCCTCGAGGACGGGGCCTCGCTCAACGGCATCGCCGCCGCGCAGATGGTGGTGCGCATCGACCTCGGCTCGAAGGACAAGGTCGACAGCGCCAGCCTCAGCTACGACGGTGAGGAGATCGAGCACCCGCGCGTCCGCGGCACCACGATCGTGTGGCGCCCGACGGGCGCCGAGCTGGCGGAGGGCGAGCACAAGCTGCAGCTGCACGTGCCCCGCCCGGCGCTCGGTGCCGCCACCTTCACCTGGGACTTCACGGTCGACCTGACCGCGCCGACGCTGCAGGTCCCCTCGGCCGTCGATCCCGGCCGCATCGATGGCCGGGCCCACGTGTCGGGCCGCGTCGAGCGGGACACGCGGGTGACCGCCGACGGCCACGAGGTCGACGTCGACGACCACGGGCGGTTCCTGCTCGACTTCCCCCGGCCGCCCGCCGGGCCCATCCGCATCGACGCCAAGGACCGGGCCGGTAACACGACCACGAAGTCGGTCGTCGTGCCCGTTACCTACCCGGGTCTGCGGGGCGTCCACGTGACGGGCCCGGCGTGGGAGAGCCAGGTGCTGCGCAGCGGCATCCTCCGCATGGCCGACGAGCACCGCATCGACACGGTCGTGCTCGACCTCAAGGACGAGGGCGGCACAGTCCACTACGACTCCGACGTGGCGCGGGCCCGCCAGATCGGCGCCATCACGCCCTACTACAACCTCGCCGAGGTCGTCCGCACGCTGCGGGCCCGGCACGTGCGCGTGATCGGCCGCATCTCGGCCTTCCGCGACCCGCGCCTGGCCGAGGCGGCGTGGGGCGCCGGCCAGCAGGCCCAGGTGATCCCGACGGGCGACGGGCCGGGCGAGTACACGAACTTCGCCAACCGCGCCGTCCGCGACTACAACATCGCCATCGCTCTCGAGGCGGTCGGGCGGGGCGTCGACGACATCCTGTGGGACGACGTCCGCCGGCCGGGCGGCGACGTCGTGATCGCCGGCCTGCGCGGCTCGCCGGCCGACGCCATCGTCGGCTTCCTGGCCGAGGCCCACGCCCAGCTGCGGCGCCGCGGCGCCTTCCAGGGCGTGACCGTCGAGGGCGCGGCGGCCGACCGGGGCGCGGATGTCGGGCAGGACGTGTCCCGCATCGCCCGCAATGCCGACTACGTGGCGCCGATCATCTTCCCCGGCTACTGGAACGCCGGGCAGTACGACGTGGCCAGCCCCGTCCACCAGCCGGGCGACCTGGTCCGGCGCCTGCTCGACCGCTACCGGCAGGAGACGCGGGGCTCGGGTGCAGTGCTCGCCCCCTGGTTGCAGGACTTCACGATCAGCGGCGTCGGCTACGGCGACGGCGAGGTGCGCGCCCAGATCGACGCCACCCGCGCCGCGCACGTCCGCCGGTTCATGCTGTGGGACCCGGCGGTCAGCTACACCGCCGGCGCGGTCGACCCCGCGCGCTGAGCCTCAGGGTCGTTCGGGCACCGCGTAGCGCGGTTGGCCGGGCTACCCCGCGGCGGTAGGGTCCGACCATGGCCGACAGGGCACGGTTCGCGGATCAAGCGATGGACCTGATGCCCTCGTTGTATGCGGCCGCCCTGCGCATGACGCGCAACCCCGCCGACGCCGAGGACCTGGTGCAGGAGACCTACTTGCGGGCCTACCGCGGGTACGGCGGCTTCCAGGAGGGCACCAACCTCAAGGCCTGGCTCTACCGCATCCTGACCAACACCTACATCAACACGTACCGGGCGAAGAAGCGGCGGCCCGACGAGACCGAGCTCGACGAGGTCGAGGACCTCTACCTCTACCGGCGCATCGGTGGCCTCGAGGCCGCGATGGCCGGGCGCAGCGCCGAGGACGAGCTGCTCGACCGGTTCACCGACGCCGAGGTGAAGGAGGCGCTCGAGTCCCTCCCGGAGAACTTCCGGCTGGCCGTGCTGCTCGCCGACGTGGAGGGTTTCGCCTACAAGGAGATCGCCGAGATCCTCGACATCCCGATTGGTACGGTGATGAGTCGCCTGCATCGCGGAAGAAAGGCCTTGCAGAAGCGGTTGTACGAGTTTGCGGTGGAGCGAAACCTTGCTCCGACCCAGCACTGATCCCATGTCTGACTGCGAAGACGCACTCCACGAGCTGTACGGCTTCCTCGATGGTGAGTTGACCGAAGAGCGAAGGAAGCGGATTCGTCGGCACCTCGACGACTGTCAACCCTGTGCCGAGCCCTACGACTTCGAGGCCGAGCTGCGCCAGGTCGTGCGGCGCAAGTGCCAGGAGCAGGTGCCCGACCAGCTCGTCTCGAAGGTCCGCGCCGCGCTCGAGCTCGAGGCGCGCCGCACCGGCCGCACGCTCGGCCGCTAGGCGCGCTAGGCGCTAGAACGCGCCCCGGGCGGTGAGCACCGCCAGCGGGGTCCGCACGAGGATCGAGATGTCGCCCGCCAGCGACCACGACTCGACGTACTGACGGTCGAACTCGACCCGCTCGGGATAGGTGACGTTCGAGCGCCCGTTGACCTGCCAGGCCCCCGTGATGCCCGGCCGCACCGACAGGTACGCGGCCCGGTGCCGCCCGTAGTTCTCGAGCTCACGCGGCACGATCGGGCGGGGCCCCACCAGGCTCATCGTGCCCTGGATCACGTTGAGCACTTGGGGCAGCTCGTCGAGGCTCGACCGCCGCAGGAACCGCCCGACCCGGGTGATGCGCCGGTCGAGTTCGGCCGGGATCTTGTAGCCGTTGCGGACGTACTCGTCCCACATCGCCGTGTCCTGCTGGAGGTGGCCCTCGGCGTCGGGCCGCATCGTGCGGAACTTGTACATCTTGAACCGGCGGCCGCCGAGGCCGACCCGCTCCTGGCTGAACAGGACCGGGCCCCGCGAGGTGGTGGCCACGAGGATCGTGACGACCGCGCCCACCACCAGCACGGCCGGCAGGCACAGGAACACGACGACCAGATCGGTCACCCGTTTGGCCCGGGAAGTCGCCGGGCGCGCCGGCGGTGGTGAGGGCTCGGTGGCGAGCGAGGCGGTCGCGTCGCCGACGCCTACGCCCTCCGCCATTTCTGCTGGGGTGGCCGGGAAGGGAGCAGCCACCTGAACCTGTCCGTCGCCGAGATCTCCCAACTTGCCCCCAGGTCCGAACGGCGTGCCGCCGCGGAGGCTAGCAGTCGTTATCGGGCGGGTGCGCAAGACGTGGTCGGGGACGATCTTTGTGAATTTGGGAATAGAGCCGTCGATCGGTCAGGTTGGCCCTGGCATGGAAGAACGTGCGCTCTCGGGTGAGAGGATCACGAGCGCCGTCGCTCCGTCCCGCCGGTTCAGGTCCGGTCGGATCTGTGCCGAGCCGGGTTGTCGGACGCGGCTCTCCATTTACAACGACGAGAAGTACTGCTCCCTGCATCATCGGATTTCCGCACCCCGGACTCGGGGTCGCAAGATCGCCTGACACCTTCTTCCCGGGGCAGTGCCGCCCCGACAGGCGCCATCACCGGGCTCAGCGCGGCGCCCACGGCACAACGGGTTCCCTCACGCGGCCTCAGGGCCGGTGAGGCGGGGACCCGACTTCGGCGCGCCCGGCCGGCCCGGCCGCTCGGTGCGGTGCCGCCGGTGCGCCCACGCTCGGCGCCCGGCTCGACGTGCGTCGTCCCGCCCACCGTCCCCTACGATGCCCACATGCTCGCCGTCGTCTGGCATTACTGGATCGGCGTCGCCCTGGCTATCGGCGCCGTAGGGA
>JBKPAS010000087.1:0-3956 GCA_046744265.1 Actinomycetota bacterium | reverse complement strand
CCCCCGGCCATGTTTTGCACCCCCTGCGCAAAATGTCGCGCATCTGGGCCGGTTTGGCCAGCCGACCCGGACGGGACCTCAGACCTGGCAGTCGGCGCAGCGGCCCCGGAAGACGACCTCGACGCCCTCGATGCGCATGCCGTGGCGCTGGTCGTCGGGCAGCGCGACACGGTCGACCCCGGAGGGCTCGACGTCGAAGATGCGCCCGCACGAGCGGCAGACGAGGTGATGGTGGTCGGGGCCGGTCTTCGGGTCGTAGCGGGCGCTGCCGTCGGACAGGCGCAGCTCGCTGATCTCGCCGAGCTGCACCAGCTCGTTGAGCGTGTTGTAGACGGTGGCCAGGCTGACCTCGGGCACGATCTGGCGGGCGATGGCGTGCACCTGGTCGGCCGTGCGGTGGACGTGGTCGCCGTCGAGCGCGGCCACGACCGCCCGCCGCTGGGGCGTGACCCGCCAGCCACGCGACCGGAGGCGGTCGAGCAGGGCGTCAGCCAACGTCTCCGTGTCCGTGGACGGGGATGCCGTCGGCCCCGGAGCCATGGAATCGGGCACCATCTCGACCACCGACGTTATCCGTTCCCAGCCCCTTAACGGCAGGTCGGGGCCGCCGGGCCGCTCAGGCGGTCGCGGCGGTGCCGGACGTGCCCGACGTGCCGGCGGCGCCCGAAGCGGCGGCCCGGTCCTGCGCCACGGCGTCGTAGCGCTCGTAGTCGGACCCGGTGTCGTCGGCGAACTCGAACTCGAGCAGCCCGGCCTCGCCCCAGTGCTTGCGGAGGTAGCCGTCGTTGGCGTCGAGCAGCCCGAGCTTGCGGACGTTGGGGACGAGCTTGGCGAAGAACGCCTTCTGGAACCCGGCGTACGGGCTGACCTTGACGTGCCCGGCCGCCTCGACGATCGCCGGGTAGACGTCCTGGGCGGACACGCCCATGCGCTCCCACACCTCGGGGGTCGTCGAGCGGGCCCGGTTGCGCAGCGTGTTCTCGACGAGGAACTCCTGCCGGTCCTTGAGCTCGGGCTCGGTCAGCTCGGTGTAGTACTCGGACAGGCTGAGCACGCCGAACGCCACGTGACGCGCCTCGTCGGACATGACGTACCGCAGCAGCTTGCGCAGGAGCGGCTCGTCGGTGTTCCGCAGCATGTTCCCGAAGGCGGCCAGGGCGAGACTCTCGATCACGATCTGCATGCCCAGGTAGGCGACGTCCCACCGACTGTCCTCGAGCAGGGCGGTGATCTGCTCGTCGAGGAACGGGCTCATCGGGTAGGCCTCGCCCAGCTTGGTGTGGAGGTACTTGGCGAAGACCTCGGTGTGGCGCGCCTCGTCCATCGTCTGGGTCGCGGCGTAGTACTTGGCGTCGATCCAGGGGACGGTCTCGACCAGCTTGGCCGCCGTCATCATGGCGCCCTGCTCGCCGTGCATGAACTGGCTGAGCTGGGCCTTGTACATCTCGATGGCGACGGCCGTGAGCTCGCGCTCACCCCACGAGGCGATCGGCGAGCCGGGCACGTCCACGGCCGCCCGCACGAGACGCATCATCGGGCTCTCGAGGTCGATGAGGCCGTCGGGGTCGACGTCGGTGGACCAGTCGAGCTCGGTCACGCTGTTCCACTGCGACGCCATCGCCTTGTTGTAGAGCGTGACCAGCTGGCCGCGGCTGCGCTCGTAGTTCCACGAGAAGATGCGATCGGCGTTGTCGTGGACGATCTTGATCGCGTCGTCGGTCACGGCGGTCATCGGGTTCCCCCCTCGTCGGGACGATCTTCCGGCTCGGCGCCGAAGCTGGCCACGATGCGGGCCACCAGTGCCTGCCAGGCCTCGGCGTCGGGGCCGGGCAGCCCCGAGCCCCGGTGGAGCAGCAGCCCCAGGTTCAGGATGCGCACCAGGAACAGCACGGCCTCGGGGTCGACCTCGTCGGCGACGGTGCCGTCGTGCTGCGCCGCCTCGACCAGCGGGGCCAGCGCGGCCTTCCACACCCGGTGCGACTCGGCCAGGCCGGCCGCCACCTCGGGCTCGCGGCGGGCGGTCACGTAGGCCTCGAGCCGCAGGGCCTCGACGTCGGACAGCGGGCCTGTCATGCGCCGGGCGCCCGCGGCGATGAGGTCGGCCACCCGGTCGACCTCCTCGGCGCCCAGGCGGGCGGCGCTGGCCGAGCGGCTCACGATCGCCTCGCGCAGCAGGTCGTTCTTCGAGCGGAACCGGCCGTAGACCGCACCGGTGGACAGGCCCGACTCGCGGACGATGTCCATGATCTTCGTGCCGTCGTAGCCCTGGCGGGCGAAGACCGCGGCCGCCGCCCGCAACAGCCGCTCACGCAGCTCGTCGTCGCCGGGAACGTTGGCCGTGACCTCGGACACGCCTCAAGAATAAACGTTCTTCGGGCTAACGCAACCGCACGTCGCGCAGGGCCAGGGGCTTGCCGCAGTGCGAGCAGACGACCTCGGCCTCGAGGTCGTGACCGCAGGGGACGTGCTCGAGCACGAGCGGCGGGCCGGCGTCGCCCGCCAGCCACTTGTCGCCCCACCGCATCATCGCCGCCATGACCGGGTAGAAGTCGCGGCCCTTCTCGGTGAGGACGTACTCGTTGCGGACCGGCCGATCCTGGTACGGCACCCGCACGAGCAGGCCCTCGTCCACCAGCCGGTTGAGCCGCTCGGTCAGGATGTTGCGCCCGATGTGCAGGCTGCGCTGGAAGTCGTCGAACCGGCGGACGCCGTAGTAGCACTCGCGCAGCACGAGCGGGGTCCACCAGTCGCCGAGCAGGTCGACGGTGCGGGCCACCGAGCACGGCCACTGCGAGAACCGCGTGCGCTTCACCGTGACCAGCCTAGTGAGTGGGTCTTGCTAGCGAACCGAGTCGTCACCCAGAGCTCACGGCTCACTGCTCACGCCTGCCGGGGGACCGGCTCGGTGTCGCCCACCCGGACGCCGGCGAGCTGCGTCGCCTGGGCGACGAGCCGGCCCCTCGTGTCCCACACGTCGCACGTCTCGTCGACCAGGTCCCCCTCGACCAGGCCGGCGCGGTGGCGGACGAGCAGCGCCCCGGGCGCCGGCACCGCCCGGACGTAGGCGGTGAGCTCCAGCGTCGGCACCCACCCCACCGTGCCGAGGTCGAACGTGGCCGGCGGCAGGGCGTCGACGGCCAGCAGAAGGGCGAGCGGGTCGGCGGGGCGACCGTCGGCGAACCGGAACCAGCCCCGCACCTCGCCTCGCCCCGACGGCCGGCCCTGGCGGAACCCGGTGACGGCCGGGTCGAGCCGCATCTCGACGCGCTCCATGATCGGCAGGACCATGCCAGTCGGCCCCGCGGCCGGGGCGCGGGGGCAGGCGTCCTCTTGCGTCGTGTCGGGCGGGATCGCGTCGGTCCACCACGGCCGGGCGTCGGCCGCCAGCCGGCCGAGCGTGAACGTGGCGTCGACGCGGGCTGTGCCGTCCTGGACGAGGCGGGCCCGGGCCTGGCTCATGCGCCGGCCCCGGCGCAGCACCTCGGTGTGGACCTCGGCCGGGCCCAGTACCGGCGCGGAGACGTAGTGGGCGCTCGCCGTCACGGGATGGTCGTGGACCAGGCCCTCGACGGTCGAGGCGGACACGATCACCGCCCGGGCCAGCATGGCCAGCAGGTAGCCGCCGTTGGGCTTGTCGCCGATCGCCCAGCCGGCGTCGACCGTCACGTCGTGGACCAGGCCGCCCTCCCGAGCGACGACCGCGGTCGCCCGGTCGAACGCGCCCTGGCCGTCGGCGTCGAGCATCACTCCGTCGCGCACGGCATGACCGTAACCAACGACGCTGGTTAGTTGCACAAAAGGACCCAGCTGGCTACGTTCCGGCGCCATGACCGCGCAGGAGTGGCTCGCCGAGTTCGCGGCTCGCCTCGGCGTCGATCCGCCCGACCCCGAGACCGTCGACGAGCTGCTCGCGCTGGCCGGCACCGCGGCGCACGCGTCCGAGCGCATCGCCGCCC
>JBKPAS010000134.1:0-6131 GCA_046744265.1 Actinomycetota bacterium | reverse complement strand
GGCCGCCGGTAGGCGGGTGTTTCTTGGTGGCATGGGCCACCAAGAACGAAATGCACGCGCGGCCGGCGCTAGGGCGAAGGCCTGCAGTGCCCGGCGGTAACGTCGCCGCCCATGACCGCTGATGCCGCGTGGCTCACCCGCCACCTGCGCGACGTACCCGACTTCCCCCAGCCGGGCATCGTCTTCAAGGACCTGACGCCGCTGCTCGCCGACGTCGAGGCCTTCCGCTTCACGGTCGACGCGCTCGCGGAGGCGGTGGCCGAGCGGTCGGTCGAGAAGGTGGTGGGCGTCGAGGCCCGGGGGTTCATCTTCGCCTCGGCCGTGGCCTACCGGCTGGGGGCCGGGCTGGTCCCGGTCCGCAAGCCCGGCAAGCTGCCATGGCACACCGCGACCGAGACCTATGAGCTGGAGTACGGGACCGATTCACTCGAGATCCACGAGGACGCCATCTCCGCAGGTGATGATGTCTACGTGATCGATGACGTGCTCGCCACGGGCGGAACGGCCGCCGCCACGTGTCGTCTCGTCGAGAGGCTCGGCGGCCGGGTCGCGGGCGTCGGCTTCGTCGTCGAGTTGGGTTTCCTCAGCGGACGGGCGAAACTTCCTGATTACGACATAGTCAGTTTGATAACTCTCTAGGAGGCACGGGTGCCGACGGTCGACCGGGTCCTGCCATGGCGGCGCAACCACCAGCCGCCCGCGGACGAGGTCGCGCCCCTGCTCAACGCCTACCGTCAGCGGCACCCCAAGGCACCCACCGCGCTGATCACCCGGGCCTACCTCCACTCGGCCGACGCCCACCGGGGCCAGCTGCGCAGCTCGGGCGAGCCCTATGTCCAGCACCCGCTCGCCGTGGCGCGCATCATCGCCGAGCTGGGGCTCGACGACGTGACCGTGGCGGCCGCGCTGCTCCACGACACGGTGGAGGACACGGGCGTGACGCTCGACGACGTCGGCCGCATGTTCGGCTCCGACGTCGCCGCCATCGTCGACGGGGTCACCAAGCTCGACCGGGTCCAGTTCGACTCGCGCGAGGCCCAGCAGGCCGCCACGATGCGCAAGATGCTGGTGGCCATGGCGAAGGACCTGCGGGTCCTGATCATCAAGCTGGCCGACCGCCTGCACAACATGCGCACGATCGCCGCCCTGACCACCGAGAAGCAGGAGCGCATCGCCCGCGAGACGCTCGACATCTATGCCCCCCTGGCCCACCGCCTCGGCATGCAGGACGTGAAGACCCAGCTGGAGGACCTGGCGTTCGCCGCGCTGCACCCCAAGCGCTACGCCGAGATCGACCACATGCTGTCGGTGCGTACGCCCGAGCGCGACATCTACCTGACTCAGGTGATCGAGGAGGTTCGCCAGCGCTTGGCCGAGCTGCGCATCGACGCGGAGGTGACCGGCCGGCCCAAGCACCTGTACTCGATCTACGAGAAGATGGTGCTCAAGGGCCGCGAGTTCAACGACATCTTCGACCTGGTCGGCATGCGCATCATCGTCGACTCGGTGAAGGACTGTTATGCCGCGCTGGGGTCGATCCACGCGACGTGGAAGCCGGTGCAGGGCCGGTTCAAGGACTACGTGGCGATGCCCAAGTTCAACCTCTACCAGTCGCTGCACACGACGGTGATCGGGCCGCAGGGCAAGCCGATCGAGGTCCAGATCCGGACCCGCGAGATGCACGCCCGGGCCGAGCAGGGCGTGGCCGCCCACTGGCAGTACAAAGAGGGCGACCGGAAGGACGCCGGCGACCTGCCCTGGCTGAACCGCATCATCGACTGGCAGTCCGAGACCACCGACCCCGACCAGTTCATGCAGAACCTGAAGATCGACCTCGAGCAGGACGAGGTCTTCGTCTTCACGCCGAAGGGCAAGGTGGTGACGCTGCCGGTCGGGGCGACGCCGATCGACTTCGCCTACGCGATCCACACCGAGGTCGGGCACGCCTGCATCGGCGCCCGGGTCAACGGGCGGCTGGTCCCGCTCGACTCGACGCTCGTGTCCGGCGACACGGTCGAGATCTTCACGTCGAAGGTCGAGGGGGCCGGGCCGTCCCGTGACTGGCTGCACATCGTCGCCACGCCCCGGGCTGCGTCCAAGATCCGCCAGTGGTTCTCGCGCGAGCGGCGGGAGGACGCCATCGAGGCCGGGCGCGACGACCTGATCAAGGCGCTGCGGCGCGAGGGCCTGCCGGTCCAGAAGCTGCAGAGCGGGCCCGTGGTCCTCGACGTGGCCAAGGCGATGAACTACGCCGACCTCGACGCCCTGCACGCGGCGATCGGCGAGAACCACGTCTCGGCCAAGGCGGTGGCGGCCCGGGTCGCCAAGACGCTGCGCGACGTCGGGCCCGAGCCCGACGCCAGCCTGCCGACCACGATCCGCCAGCCCCGGCGCCACCGGGCCGGCCCGGCGCCGGCCGGGGTCCACGTCGAGGGCCTCGACGACGTGTTCGTCCGGCTGTCCCGGTGCTGCACGCCCGTGCCGGGCGACGAGATCATCGGCTTCGTCACCCGGGGCCGGGGCGTGTCGGTCCACCGGGCCGACTGCGCGAACGCCGTGTCGCTGGCCGAGGGCCAGGCCGACCGGCTGATCGACGTCGAGTGGGACAATGACCCCAAGGGCGTGTTCATCGCCTCGGTCGAGCTCAAGGCGCTCGACCGGGCCAAGCTGCTCCGCGACGTGACGGTGGCCTTCGCCGACCACCACGTGAACATCCTGACGTGCACGACCCAGACGGGCAGCGACCGCATCTCGAAGATGCGCTTCGACATGGAGCTCGGCGACCCGTCGCACCTCGACTCGCTCCTGTCGACGATCCGGGGCATCGACAGCGTCTACGACGCGTATCGGGTCGTGCCCGGGAAACGCGCGTGACGGGCTGAGCGGCCCGGCATCCGGGATCGGGGCGGGCTCCGAATCACGGGACAGTCTCTGATGGACCGGCCTGAGTGCCGGTCCATTGGCACGCCCTGATTTCGGTGAATGCTGGCCATCTGTCGGTGCTGGATTTGCCTCATCCGCGTGGCGGGTCGCACCGAATGTGTGTGCGACGACCGAGTCCATCGGTCGGAGCACAGCGCCACAAAGGGAGACACGCATGGAGTCTGTCAACCGACGTTCCTTCCTGATCAAGGGCTCGGCCGGCGCCGCCGCCGTGGCCGGCGTCGTCGGGGGCGGATTCGCCCTCACGTCGCTCGGCGACGGCGGCGACGACCTGCCCGCCGAGGCCGCCGACCTCGCCGGGCCCGTGCTGGTCCAGATCCGCGACGCGTCCGCCGGCGAGGTCGAGGTCCTGGTCGGGGAGCGCGAGGTCACCTTCACCGACAGGGCGCTCGTGGCCAAGGTGCTGCGGGCCGCGAGCTGAGAGGAGCGGCGAGATGTCGTCCCACCGCGAGGCGCCCGGGGTCCTGTGCGACCCATGCGCCGACAACACCGACACCTATTGCTTCGTCACGCCCAACCGCACGGTGGTCATCATCACCAACTACGTGCCGGTCGAGGCGCCGGCGGGCGGGCCGAACTTCTACGAGTTCGGCAACAACGACGTCACCTACCGCATCAACATCGACAACGACGGCGACGGCCGCCCGAACATCGTCTACGAGTTCCGGTTCGAGACCGTCATCACCAATCAGAACACGTTCCTCTACAACATCGGTCCGATCGACCGGCTCGACAGCCCCAACTGGAACCGCCGCCAGCGGTACTCGGTGTGGCGGCTCGACGGCCGGGGCCGGCGCCAGCAGCTGGCGAGCCGCGTGCCGTGCCCGCCCTGCAACATCGGCCCGCGGTCCACGCCCAACTACCCGGCCCTCGCCGACGCCGCCGTCACCCGGCTGCGCACCGGCGAGCGCGTCTTCTGCGGGCAGCGGGCCGACGCCTTCTTCGTGGACCTCGGGTCCGTGTTCGACCTGGGCACGCTGCGGCCGTTCCAGTCGCTGCACGTGATCCCGACGGCGAACGCCAACGGGGTCGATGCGCTGGCCAGGGCCAACGTGCACAGCATCGCCCTCGAGGTGCCCATCGCCGCGCTGACGCGGCGGGGCCGGGTCCCCACCGACCCGATGGCGGGCGAGGCGGTGATCGGTGTGTGGGGCTCGTCGTACCGCCAGCGGGCCGGTGTCCGGGGCGGCTGGCAGTACCGGGGCGTCGGGCCGTGGGACCAGGTGTCCCGCCTCGGGAACCCGCTGTTCAACGAGGTCATCGTGCCGATGGCGCTCAAGGACCGCTGGAACTCGCGGGGCCCGGACCGTGACCGGGAGTTCGCCCGGTTCGTCGCCCGCCCCGAGCTCGCCCGGTTGCTGCCGGCGCTGTACCCGGGCGTGTTCCCCCGGCTGGCGACGCTTTCGGACGTCGATCGAGCGGACCTGCTGGCTGTTTTGCTGACCGGCATCCCGCCGGGGCTCATCGATGGGTTCCAGAACTTCACGGGCGAGACGCAGGCCGACATGCTGCGGCTCAACGTGGCGATCCCGCCCTCGGCGAGCCCCAACCGGCTCGGGGTGATCGGTGGGGACCTCGCCGGGTACCCCAACGGCCGGCGGCTCACCGACGACGTCGTGACCATCGAGCTGCGGGCCGTGGCCGGCGCCACCTACCCGCTGGTCGACCCGTCGTTCCGGCCGGACGACGCGGTGGCGCAGGTCGAGGACGGCACGTTCAACAACCCCGGCCGCCAGCTGCTCGACCGGTTCCCGTACATCGGGCTGCCGTACAGCGGGTACGACGTGCCGTCGGGCTCGTCGGTCTCGCCGGGTTCGGCGGTGTCGTCGGGCTCGGGCTCGTGACGGTCGTGACGAGCATGACGCCGGACCCGCACAGCAGCCCGGTGCTCGACATCGGCGGCGAGGTCGGTGCGGTGGTCGTCCACCTCGCCGCCCGGCCGCCGAGCGGTGAGCTCGAGGCGTCCCCGGTCGGCGACCCGGCGGCCCGGTTCCACACCGGGGTCCACCGGCGGTCGGTGGGCGCCGGACCCGGATCGGCCTGGACGGCCGTGTTCCCCGAGGTCGTCTCGGGCTCGTACGACGTGCTCGATCCCTCGGGGAGGCCGATGGCCCGGGTGGCCGTCGCCGGCGGGACCGTCCACCAGCTGGACCTGCGTTGACGTGTGCCGGCCTGCGCCTCTCCCCCGGGCGCAGGCCGGCGCCGCAGACACGACGGAGACGAGAAGATGCGACTGCGACTGCGACGCACACGGAACGATCTCGCCGCCCCGGCCGGGCGGCGGGGGCATCGGCGGCGGCTGGCGGCCGTCGTCCTCGGCCTCTGCGTGCTCGTGCCGGGCGGGGCCACGGTGGGCACGACGATGGCGATGGGGTCCCGCGACAGCGGCTCCGATGTCGGGTCGACGCTCGACAGCACGCTGCCGTTCGAGGACGACGTCCCTGACCTCCACATCTTCATGGACGCTGGCCAGCTTGCGGCCGTGCCCGTCGGTCCCCAGCCAGTGGCCGAGCCGGTCCGGGCCGTGCTGTCGAGCTCGCGGGTGATCGAGCAGCTGGGCCAGAGCGGCATCCCTGCGGTGGCCCTGCGCGCCTACCACGGGGCGGCCGACCGCCAGGCTGTCGACGATGCCGCGTGCGGCATCCGCTGGAGCCTGCTGGCCGCGATCGGCCGGGTCGAGTCGAACCACGGCCGCTTCGGGGGTGCGCAGTTGCGGGAGGACGGCTACGGCACCAGGCCCATCCGGGGCATCCCGCTCGACGGGCGGCCCAGCGTCGCCCTGATCAGGGACTCCGACGGCGGCGCCCTCGACGGCGACACGACGTACGACCGGGCGGTCGGGCCGATGCAGTTCATCCCGTCGACGTGGCGGTCGGTGGGCGTCGACGGCAACGGCGACGGCCGCCGAGACCCAGACAACATGTTCGACGCCACCCGGGGAGCGGCGGGCTACTTGTGCGCAGGCGGCGCGAACCTGCGTGACATCGCCGGCCAGGCCCAGGCGGTGCGGCGCTACAACAACGCGGACGAATACGTGCGGGTCGTGCTGAGCCTCGCCCGCATGTACGAGACCGGCCGCATCGTCCCCCTCCCATCCCTCCCCGGCGCCGCCGCCCCGCCCCCCTCCGGTCCGCCGGCCTCCGGCCCGGGCTCGGCCCCTGGCGCCGGCTCCAGCTCGGGATCCGGCC